>CAZEHW010000182.1:0-7486 GCA_964511865.1 uncultured Hyphomicrobiales bacterium
AAATCTACTTTTGGCGAATCTGATAAATTCCATTACTATCCAAAAGCCGGATTATCTTATACTCTTTCAGATGAAGAATTCATGAAAGGCATGAAGGATATTTTTAGTAATATCAGACTTAGAGCATCCTATGGTGAAGCCGGTTCTCCAAGCTTACCTGGTATATATGCTACAAATTACCTATACGGTAATGGAGGGTTTTTTGACCCATGGGATAGAGGTTCAACAGCTAACAGATTGGGTTATCTTGGTATAAGACAAGGTGGGTTACCTGCCGATTATTATGTAGTAGCCGGTTCAAGTGATATAGGACCAGAAAGAACTCTTGAAAGAGAAGTTGGTATTGATTTGGGATTTCTTGATAATAGAATCGGACTTGAAGCAACATATTTTTATGAAAATATGTACGATCTAATCCTTGATGTTCCTTTAGCCGCTTCTACAGGTTTTGACCAGCAATTAAGAAATGCCGGTCAAATGTACAATCAAGGAATTGAATTATCATTGAAAGCAACACCAATAATTACTGAGGATATAGTGTGGAACTGTATGTTCAATTACTCAACAGTTACAAATAAGGTTACAAAGCTTATAGGAGCAGACTATGTGTCGCTTAATGGAGGTTTTGTTGGTATTCAAAATATAGCCATGGAAGGTGAAGAACTTGGTATTTTCTGGGGTTACGGTTTCCTCAAAGATGAGGATGGGAATATAGTTTACTCTGAATGGGACCCAGATTATGATAATGGTGATGGTTCAACCGGAGCTATTTATTATATGGATGGTGGAGAAAAGGTTTACAATGACCAATATGGCATGGGTTATATAGGAGCACCAATTCATGATGAGAATCTCCAGATAATTGGTAATCCAAATCCTGAACATCTATTCAGCTTTAGAAGTGACTTGACATTTTTCAAAGATTTCACATTCAGTTTCTTAATTGATGCCGCATGGGGATTTGATGTATGGAACGGAACTCGTGGAGCTCTTTTCAACTTTGGTAAGCATGGTGATACTGAAGATAGAGAAGATAACTGGATTAATGATGATGGTACTCAGGTTCAGATTGTTAGTTGGGATGAAAACGGCAATGCTGTTTTGGAAAATGCCGACAAAACTGAGAAATACTGGACTTATGAAAATGGATTTTTAGTCAATGAGTCCCATGTTGAGGATGGTTCATTCATTAAACTACGTGAAGTATCATTGGAGTACCGTTGGCACGGAATGCAGGAATGGAATATAAATACTATTGTGTTTACACTTACTGCAAGAAATTTACTTACAATAACCGATTACACCGGTTTTGATCCCGAAGTTAACACATTCTCACTGGCAGAAGGACGTGGGTATGATTATTTCACATTACCGCAAACGACATCGTTCCGTTTCGGGATTTCAATAATCTATTAAAAGGAGGATATTATGAAAACGAAAAATTTAATTGAAAAAATTAGCATAAAACTCTTGTTACCCTTGTTCGCATTTGCTTTGATATTAGCTTCATGCGATATTGACGATAGCATTAATCAATCACCAAATGCTATCAATCAGGATGCAGTTAAGTCAATAGAAGGAGTTTACGGTTTAACAATAGCTTTACAGGTTGCGGCAGCTGACTTTTATTCAAGCGACAGGTCGAGAATTAATAGCTTTTTTACATGGCAGATGTGTGCTCCTCCCGGATTAGGACGTCCTCAACCTACAGGTTGGAATTCTTATAACTTGCAGGAAGATGGTCCTCCTGATGATGTTTGGAAATTAACCGGTTACAGGGGAGTAAAAATTACAACAGATATAATCGCTTTTACACCTGATGTTTTTGCCGGAGATGCTTTGGCAGGAACACGAAATACAATATTGGGTATGGCTAAAACATACAGAGCAATATTCTTTGCTGAAATGGCAGCTATTTATGGTTCTATACCAATTGTAATTAATGGTCTCGAACCTCCGGAATTTGCTACACAGAGAGAAGCTTATGATGAAGCACAATCATTATTAGATGAAGCTCTCGTTCATTTTACCAGTGCTGGTGAATATGAAAGAGATTTAAACTTTACCGGTGATGGGACCAAATGGATTGAGGTTGTTCATACTTTAAAAGCAAGGTATCACTTGCACATGGGTGAATATACTGAAGCATTGGCAGAAGCAAACTTAGGAATATCAACTCCCGAAAATACTATGTTTGGTATTCACTCATCAAATGCAGGAGAGTATTCTCCATGGGGACATTGGACATTAACTGAATCAGGTGAACCTATCAGATGTGATGCTAATTTCATGAGACTGCTCCAAAGCGAAGCAGGGGACAACAGGATTGATGAATACTTCAAACCTAATGATGCTGGAGAATATTGGGGATTTACCGTTGCAAACAGAACATATAATCCTGCTCCTGATCCTAAGGAAGAAGACAATACTTTAACTTGCCATCTTAAGAAATATGGAGGGTATGGGGATTGGTTCCCTGCCGCTTCTTATGAAGAAAATGTTCTGATTCGTGCAGAATGCAAAGCAAGAGGAACAGATGTTCCCGGCGCTGTGAATGATGTAAATATCATTCGCCAGAATGCAGGATTGACTGATTTTTCGAGTACTGATAAAGATGAAACTATTGCTGAGATATTGAAGCAAAAGTATCTTGAATTATTCCTTGAAGGTCAGGCATATCATGATATGAGAAGAACAGGGACTCTTCCTGCTAATGGCATTCCTCTTCGCTGGATTTATCCAACAAGCGAAAAGAATGGAAATCCTAATTATAGTACAGTCCAGGCTCATGATGACCCGGCTGATCCTGAGTTAGTCCAATGGATTTTAAATGCCAAATACAAGTGATATCGATAACGTTTATGTTGGACGAAAAAAAACCGGTGGATTTTATCTACCGGTTTTTTTTTAAAATTCTTGTCGAAAAAATAATTGAAATTATTTACGATTCTTCAAAATCTCTCTTGTTTTTCTTCCTGAAGATAAAAGAAATGGGAGTACCTTCAAAATCAAAGTTAGCTCTTATGTTTTTTTCCATAAACTTCTTATAAGCATCGGGTATCAGTTGTGGATAATTACAAAAGAAAGCGAAAACAGGTGGTTCTGTTCCTGTTTGTGTTATATAATTAATTCTCAAATCCCTGCCGCTTACTGCCGGAGGTGGAGTTCTTTCCAGTAATGGTAAAATGGTTTTATTCAAATTTGCTGTTGAAATTCTGTTACACCGTTTTTCTTTTATCTCTTTGGCAATCTCAATTACTTTCGGAATTCTCTGTTTTGTCAAAGCAGAAATAAATACTACCGGAACATAAGAATGTGTTTGCATCTGCTCATAAAAAAGTTTTTCGTATTGTTGTGCTGTTTTTGCATCCTTTTCTACAATATCCCATTTGTTTAATGCCAAAATACAACCTTTCCTTGCATCAGTAACCTGATTAATTATTCTTTTATCCTGTTCCTCGATTCCTCTTTCGGCATCAACAAGAACAACAGCCACATCAGACCTGCTGATAGCCGTAGCTGTTCGCAGTATACTGAACAATTCAATATTTTCTTTAATTCTACTTTTCTTTCTTAGACCTGCAGTATCGATTAAAATTATTTCTTCACCATGGAACTTTAAAACGCTGTCAATCGAATCGCGTGTTGTTCCGGGAATATCAGTAACGATAGACCTTTCCTGTCCTAAAAGAGCATTAGTCAAACTCGATTTGCCTGAATTCGGTCTGCCAACAAAAGCAATTTTCAATCTTGCATCAGATTGATAAATACTTTCGTCTTTTAAATTTTGAGCTACTTCGTCTAAAAAATCTCCTGTTCCTCTACCATTCAATCCCGAAATTGGATATGGATTTCCCAATCCAAGATTATGGAACTCATAAGACAGCAAATCCATCTTTTCATTATCACACTTATTAATAACAAGAGTTACAGGTTTGTTCGAACTTCTCAAAATTGTTGCAATGTCAATATCAAAAGGTGTTACCCCATCTTTGCCATCGCAAACGAAGATAATGGCATCTGCTTCTTCGATTGCAATAAATGCCTGCTCCCGAATTGCTTTTTCCATCGTATCTTCAGTACCGGGAATAAATCCGCCGGTATCAATCACCATAAAGTATTTTCCGTTCCAGTCCGATTCGCCGTATAATCTATCCCTCGTAACGCCGGGAGTGGCTTCGATAATCGCACTTTTTTCACCAATCAGGCGATTAAATAATGTGGATTTTCCAACGTTTGGTCTGCCTACTATTGCAACAATGTTCATTTTATTCTATTATAATTAAAAATTTGTTTACAAAAATAGGGATTTTTCGGCAGTAAAGTCTTTTTATAAATAAATATTTGTCGAGATGAGAAGCCAAAAAAAAATTGAACGATGATAATAGACAGGAAAATTTTCTTAAATTTCTTTCAGAAACGAGAACAGAAATTGGTTGAGAAAAAAGAAATAACTATAAGTAAAGAGTCAAGATTATTGCAGTCATATATGCTAATCCATAATTTAAATAACAATTCAATTAATTAACCTTCTTAAACTTAGTTACATAGCTTAGTCAAGATGTTTTTGACCTTCTTAGCTTATTCCGAATTAAAATAAGGTTATGAGGTTTAAGAGTCCTTCTCAGACATTTTTTTACTAAGGTTTATCAATTTTTTTTAAAAGGTTCATTCTTCCTTTATCCTCTTCCTCAATTCCTTCTTCTCGGATTGATACTTTTTGTCCTGCAAAATTTTTTCTTTAAGGGCTTTAGGTCTTTTACGTTTTTGCCTCTTGATTTTCTCTGCATCGGCTTTTGCTTTTTTTATTCGTACTTCTTCCCTTTTCTTGATTTTTTCGATAAGCATTTTCAATGCAAGTTCTCGGTTTTTCTTTTGAGTACGATATACCTCACACCTGACACTTATCCCTGTTGAAATGTGCTTCAATCTGACACATGTCGAAACCTTGTTTACATTCTGTCCGCCTTTTCCACCCGAACGAATGAAAGTTTCTTCTATGTCTTCTGTTTTTATCTCAATAGCCATTTTTAGTTATTAGCAATTAGATGTTAGAAAAAATAGTTTAAAGCTTAAAGCCCAAAGCAAAAAATTTTTCACGCAAAGCCGCAAAGAAGCAAAGCTCGCAAAGTGAAGACACTTCAAATTTTACATTGATTAAAAATTGCAAAATTGAAAATTTCATTAACAATTAACAATTGACAATTAACCCTGTTCT
Organism: uncultured Hyphomicrobiales bacterium; assembly: GCA_964511865.1. Classification (GTDB taxonomy): domain Bacteria; phylum Bacteroidota; class Ignavibacteria; order Kapaibacteriales; family UBA2268; genus ChocPot-Mid. Next base: position 5,219 of record CAZEHW010000182.1, read on the forward strand.
CCGAGCCACCTTTCAGCATCAATAGCTGCCATGCAACCGCTACCTGCCGCTGTTACTGCTTGACGGTAAACGTGGTCCTGACAATCGCCACATGCAAAAACACCGGGAATATTGGTATATGTTGACTTACCCTGAGTTATGATATACCCATTCTCATCTAAATCAATTATGTTTTTTAAAAACTTAGTACTTGGTGTATGCCCGATTGCAATAAAAGCACCATCTGCAGTATGATCTTCGATTTCTCCTGTCTTAACATTTTTGACTTTAACGCCTGTCAATCTTTTAATGCCATTTTCAACAACTCCTGTATATTCATCTATGACTGAATCCAAAAGGAAATTGATTTTCGGATTTTTCTCTGCACGTTCTGACATAATTTTCGATGCCCTGAATTCCTGTCGTCTGTGAACAACGGTAACTGAACTGCAAAGATTTGCCAGATAATTAGCTTCTTCCATTGCAGTATCTCCCCCACCAATAACAAATACTTTTTGATTTCTGAAAAAGAATCCGTCACAAGTTGCACAAGCAGAAACACCAACACCCCAGTATTCATCCTCGCCTTTTGCATGAAGCCGTCTTGCAGTTGCACCTGTCGAAATAATCACTGCATCGGCTGTGTATTCCTTGTTGTTTGATGTTGTGAGTTTGAAAGGACGATTTGAGAAATCTACCTTTTCAATGGTTTCATATATTGATTTAGCACCGAATCTGTGTGCCTGCTTGCGAAAAATATCCATCATTTCGGGTCCCATGACTCCATCGGGAAATCCCGGATAATTCTCCACCTCTGTTGTAATCATTAGCTGACCACCGGGTTGGTCGCCTTCGAAAATAACTACTTCAAGATTTGCCCTGCTTGCGTAAAGTCCTGCCGTGAATCCTGCCGGTCCTGAACCGACTACTATTAATTGATGATGTTCTGCCATTATTAAATTCCTTTAAATTTTTGTAATTGTTTAATGTTAAAATTAATCATTTTCTTGGATATATTATTAAATTAATTTTTCGATATTACGAAAGCAGTTTGATATTATTTTGTAATATTTTCCATACGTGTTAAATCATATCACGCAAAGCCGCTAAGATACAAAGCTCGCAAAGTTTTTTTGTTATGCTTTTCTTATTTATTACAGAAAATTATTATCAACCTTATGACTTTTTTGAACAATATTTAACAAATCTCAAATTATTTTGCAACTTATTTCCGGTTTATGACTCTATATTTGTAAGCAGGAAATTCACAATTGAAAAAACAATGAACGAAGACAACAAAAAGGAAAAGTTTCTCGACTTACTCGAGCCATTGCTCGACAAGCTCTATATGTATGCGAGAATGCTTGAAAAGAATCCTCAGGACGCTGAGGACCTTGTCAGTGAAACAATCCTGACCTGCTACGAATCATTTGCTCAAATTAGGGATGAAAATAGCTTTAAAGCATACATTTTCAAAGTTATGCGTAACAAATTCAGAAGGAAAAACCGCAGAGCTTGGCTATTCGGGAGCTATGATGAGGAAAAAGCATTGAGAATTCCCTCTACAGAACCTCAACAGGATTTATCATTGGATGTTGAAATATTGTATAAGGTAATAGAAAAACTTCCAATAAAGCAAAAAGAAGCTGTAGTATTATTTGAAATTTCGGGCTTTTCGTTGAATGAGATAAAAGTAGTTCAGGGAGCAACACTTTCGGCAGTCAAATCAAGAATCAAGCGTGGTCGTGAGAAATTAACTGAAATGCTGAATCCTAAATCCGCAACAAATGAAATGCAACATAATAACATAGAAACAAACAAAATTTTACTCAAGGTGTAATTATGAATATAAATAAGAATCATAAATCAATAGACAGTTATTTTGAAACGGCAAGAAAACAAAAATCACCTTTGACAAGGGACTATGCTGGCAGTCTCCTCGAAAAAGATGGATTACTAAATACATATCCACGAACATTTTTTTCAAAAAAAGGAGTAAAAGCAATGACAGTAGCATCATCAATAATAATTGTAGCCATGATTGGTTCAATCGGTTTGGGTGTCTTTGATAAATCACCCGTTGAACAGAAACCGGAAAAGGAGAAACACACCTTGATGATTGAAAAGAATAAAGATGAGAAAAAAATTGATAATAATTCTAAACTATCAGAAAAAGAAGAAAAAATTACCCGGGTAAAAAAGGCAATTGAGTTTATCAAACAAAGCGTCATGATTAAGGGAATGAATACGATATCTTTGAGTGATGAAGAATTAATGAGTTTTGGGATA
>CAZEHW010000183.1:0-7474 GCA_964511865.1 uncultured Hyphomicrobiales bacterium
ATGGAGATGCACCAAATATTACTGCAGTTTCTTCGAACCCTACTTATGCCGGTTATCCTGTAACAATAACAGGGACCAATTTAGGATTTTCTTCTGAAAATGGATATGTAGAAATAAATGGGAAAAAAGCAACAAAATATATCTTTTGGTCATATAATCTTGTAATAGCTATTTTGCCCAATGATGCTACAACTGGGAAATTGACAGTTGTCTATGGAGATCAAACTTCAAACGCTTTTAATTTAACAATTAATTCTCCTTCGACCACAGATGCTCCTGTCATAAATGATTTTGACCAGGCAAAACCATCTCCAAGAAACATGATAGGTATCGAAGGTTCAAATTTCGGAGATGGACAAAATGGTAATTATGTAATATTTAATGGTGTAATTGCATCAAAATATATTAGCTGGAAAGACAAAAAGATTGTTGTCGAAGTGCCTACAGGTGCTACTTCCGGTGATGTTTATGTTTATGTCAATGGACAAATATCAAATGCTAAAAATTTAGAAATTCAATCGGAAATATATTTGTTAGAACAAGTTTTGGTTTCCGGTGGAAAGTTTATGATGGGGGCAGAAGATGAACTTTCAGGATTCAGCTCTCCAAAACATGAGGTTATTGTTTCAAAACCATTTTATATTTCGAAATACGAGATAACACAGGAAATATGGGATCAGGTATCTACTATTGAAGATAATAGCTATAATCAAGGTGAGAATAATCCCGTAGAGAGAGTATCTTGGTTAAACGCATGTAAATTCTGTAACTCACTTTCTATTAGAGAAAGATTAGACCAAGTCTACACAATAACTGGAGAAGAAGTAATTGCAAATTGGAATGCAAACGGCTACAGGTTACCGACTGAAGCTGAATGGGAACTTGCCGCAAGAGCAGGAAGTGATTATAAGTACGGAAAAGGTCATGATGGTAATAATGGAGTCGTAAATAATATGTCCTGGCATAATGAAAACGCCGGCAATAGCACACATGAAGTTGGAACGAAACAAGCAAATTCATTTGGTATTTATGATATGCTTGGTAATGTAAAAGAATGGTGTTGGGATTGGTTCGATGCCGAATATTATGCCGAAACCAATAATAATTTTGACCCTAAGGGTTCTAATAACAGAGATGGTGGAAAAGCATTAAGAGGCGGTTCATATACTGAAGATAAAATAAAAACCACTTGCTCTTATCGCTGGGGTCAACAGCATACTATGGAATCAGAATACTACATTGGTTTTAGAGTTGTTAGAAATGCAAGATAAATTTTTAAAAAAATGATAAATAAGTATTAATTATATATATTTTAAGGGTCTGAATATGTTAAAAAGAGTTTTATTATTAATTTTTGGAACTATTTTTTTAAGTGGAATAATTTTTACAGCTTGTGATGATAATCCGGTAAATCCACCTGATAATAAAAAGGATACGGTTGCGATTCCCGAACTGCTGGTTATAGAACCGGTTACAGGTGTGCCGGGAGATGAAATTAACCTGATGGGTAAAAATTTTGGAACAAACAGAGGTTCAAGTTATATTTTATTTGGTGAAGTTAAACCTCTTAGCTCAGACTATATGAACTGGAGCGATTCGATAATAACTTTAAAAATACCTGCTTTGGCTATGACAGGTTATGTTAAAGTTGTAATTGTTTATTCCGATACTACTGTTATGTCTGAATCTATTTATTTTAATATCGGCAGTAATGTTGGTCCTCCTTTTATCAGTAGAATAAAACCTGATAAGGCTTATGCCGGTGATACAGTTACAATTGATGGCTCAAACTTCTTGAATCAAAGAGATACGAATTATGTGAAGTTTCTCTCCAATCAATTACCGAACTCTGATTATATCTCATGGACAGGGTCAAAAATAATTTTTAGAGTTCCGGCAAATGCCACTCCGGCTTCAGGAAAGATTCAAATTATTGTTCGGAAACTTTTAAGTAACGAAGTTAATTTTACTGTTTTGCAAAAAGCAGTAATTAATCCTCCTGCTATTGAATACATAGACCCTTCAACTGCCAAACCCGGTGACACACTTTATATACATGGTATTGATTTTTCGGATTCAAGAAAGAACCATAATGGATATGTTGTAATTGGGGGCATAACAGCTAATCAAGATGAAAACTTTGTTGATTGGAAGGATGACATTATTGTTATGGTTTGTCCTAAAGGAGTACAAACCGGCAAACTTTTTGTCTACAAGGATGATTTAAAAAGTAATGAAGTTGACTTCACATTGGGAAATGAAGAGCCTCAACCTCCTGAAATAATTGCATTCTCAAAATATGAAATTAAAAAAGGTGAATTTCTTGATATTACCGGTAAAAATTTTGGTGCAAATCAGGGAGTAAACAGCTCTTTGTATTTTGGTGGTAACAAGTTAAGCCGCGCAAAAATAATGTCATGGGTTGATAAAAAAATAACAATTCAAATCCCTGATACAGTAGCAGGTATGTACGAAATCTATGTTTCGGTAGAAGGTCTTGAAAGTAACCGTATGAATATTACTGTTTATGATTATACAAAAACTTACTTAATTGAAACTGTACTCATCACAGCAGGTACATTTATGATGGGAACAGATGAAGAGGATTTATGGGCAAGCCCCAAACATCAGGTAACTTTAACAAGAGACTTCTACATGAGTAAATATGAAATTACTCAGGAAAAATATCAGGAAGTAGCAATTACATGGACTGATCCCTTACCGGCTGACAGAGGTCCACAGAAACCATCCAATGTTACTAAATGGATAAATATTGTTAAGTGGTGTAATGATGCATCTGTAAAAGACGGATTACAGTCATGCTATACAATTAATGGTGAGGATGTTACATGTGATTTTACCAAGAATGGTTATAGACTCCCGACTGAAGCTGAATGGGAATACGCTTGCCGTGCTGGGACTACCGGAGATTTGAACTATACAGGAAACATTGAAGACTATGCATGGGTTAAAAGCAATGCTGGTCTTGGATTAAATGATGTTGGACAGAAACTACCCAATGATTGGGGCTTATACGATATGTACGGTAATGCTGCAGAATGGTGTTGGGACTGGCTTGGAGAATTTTCAGATTCACCTGAAACTGACCCAAAAGGTCCAAATGATTTTGAAGGAAATGGCAAAGTATTAAGAGGTGGTAGTATCTTATCTACTGGTGAAGAAATAAAATCATGGTCAAGGTTAGATGTTCATCCTGATAATCAAAACAGGGAAATTGGTTTCAGGGTTGTAAGGAATAAATAAGTCGGTAGTCGACAGTCGTCAGTTAAAACGAGATGGGGAGGAATGAACGTTATTAAAAACTTTGCGATACTTTGCGAAAAACTTTGAGTACTTTGCATTTAAATTTATTTATTAAAAATTTATTGAGAAATATATGAAAAAAGCTTCTTTAATGAAATTGAGTATTAATGGTGCTCAGTTTTATGCGTACCATGGTGTTAAAAATGAAGAACAACAATTGGGTGGCAAATACGAAGTGGACTTAGATATGTACTATGATGCCACTCATGCAATTATAAATGATGATGTAAATCTTGCACTAAATTATGAGGAAGCATTCTTTTGTATCGAGGAAATAATTGCCGGTGAAAATTATAATCTGATTGAAACTCTTGCCAGAGAAATTTTGAATTTATTGATGGAAAAATTTCCTGAACTTATGAAAGCTAAAGTCAGAGTTCGTAAGATGGGTGTTCCAATTAGGAGAATTATAAAATTTATTGAAGCTGAACAGTCAATATCGAGAAAGCAAAAGACTGATTCTTAAGTATACTTTTACATAAATCTCTTTCTTGAACATTGAAAAAAGAAAAGATTAATATGATAGACCAGTCAAAAAAAGATGTATTTGTAATTTTATCTCTGGGTTCAAATATGGGACACAGAAAGGAGAATATCAATTTAGCATACAAGTTGCTGATGGATTCAAATGTCCTGTATTCTTCTAAAATATCATCTTTATATGAAACCGAACCTGTTGGTTATAAAAATCAGGATTGGTTCATTAATGCCGCAATTTCAGGTATGACAAATTTATCTTTGAATAATTTAATACAGCTCTGTAAAAGTATTGAGTACTCGATAGGAAGAAAGAAACGTGAAACCGGGGTTGAGCGTGAAATTGATATTGATATAATATTTTATGGTGATGAGTTACACGAAACCGATGAACTTACTATCCCACACCTGAGAATGCATGAACGTAAATTTGTGCTTGAACCGATTGCGGAAATTGCAGGAAAAGTAAAGCACCCGAAATTTAATAAATCAATAATTCAATTATTGAAAGAGTGTAAAGATGATTCTGTGGTTCGTAAGCTTTCTAAGTAGTCGATAGTCGGTAAATGCGAACTAATGTAAAAATATTATAATTTTAACAATATAAATGAAAATATTAATTTGAATATTACTCCTGAAATAAAAGATAGAATTTTGAGTAGTCTGGATATTGTTGATATAATTTCAGATGTTGTTGATTTACATCGTAAAGGCATAAATTATTGGGCTTTGTGTCCATTCCACGGAGAAAAAACGCCATCATTTTCCGTTTCCCCTACAAAAGGAATCTACAAATGTTTTGGTTGTGGTGTATCCGGTAATATTATAACATTTCAAATGGAATATTACAAAATGTCATATCCCGAAGCAATGAAGGAATTGGCAAGAAGAGCAGGTATATTTCTTGAAGACAGACCGTTGAGTCCATTTGAAAAAGAAAAACAATCCAAGAGAGAATTATCCTTAAGTGCCTTGAAAGCATCTTCTGACTTTTATCATAAAATGTTAAAATCAGCTTCGGGAAAGACAGCTTTAGGATATTTGAGAAAAAGAGAATTTTCTGATGATTTGATTGATAATTTTGAGTTGGGTTATTCTCCCGATGCATGGGATGGATTAATATTGGAATTGAGAAAACAAAATTTTGATGATTTGACTTTAATTGATGCTGGATTAGTGATTGAAAGAGATGATGGCGATATTTATGACCGGTTCAGAAATAGAGTTATGTTTCCGATTCATGACCATTTAGGGAAAATAGTGGGCTTTGGAGCCAGATTACTTGATGACGAAATTAAACAGGCAAAATATATTAATTCCCCTCAAACAGATGTATATGATAAAAGCAAGATTCTTTATGGGCTTTTCCAATCAAAGGAAGAAATAAGAAGAAAAGGTTTTGCAATTTTAACAGAAGGATATGCTGATGTTTTAACTTTACAGCAGGCAGGTTATCGTAATGCTATTGCTTCCAGTGGGACATCATTAACAAGAGAACAATTGAATTCTTTGTACAGGTATTGTAAAACTATTTATTTGGTATTCGATGCTGATGAAGCAGGTATTAAAGCTACTGAAAGGGGACTTGAACTTGCTTTGGAAAACGGATTCAATGTCAGGATTGTTGAATTACCGCAGGGTGAGGATCCTGATAGTATTATTCGAAATTTGGGTGGAAAAAATTTTCAGGTTTATCTTGATGAAGCAGTCAATTTTTTAGATTTTCTGATTAAAAAATATAACAACAATAAAAGTTTTGACAACCCCACAGAAAAAGTAAAAGCTATTAGAAATTTTGTTGAACTAATTATTAAAATACCTGACAGGTTACAGCATGACGAATATATCAAACAGCTTGTTCTGAAAATGAACCTGACAGACAGACAGCTAAATCAGATTTATAAAGAAAAAACAAAGATTGAAAGGGAGCTATCAAAAAATCGGCAGTCAAAATCTGATTTAGATGAAAAAAAATTGAATGAAATTTCGTCAACACCGAAGGAAGAAGTAAATGATATTCCTAAAATTCAATTTCATGATAAGATTTTACCTGAAGAGGCGATCCTGCTTCAATTATTATTAATCGAAAAAGATTCATATCAAATAATGACAGATTTATATAATATTAATGAATCTAAATTTCATACTGATATTGGTAAGTCATTGCTAAAAAATTTATTGAGAATCAGACAAGATATCACTGATGTATCAAAAGCATATTTCGATGACAAGGAAATGACTCCACAGGAAAAAGATTTACTAACTGATTTAATATTCAGAGATGCAAAGTCAAGTGAAAAATGGAGTGAATATTCTAACAGAAATACTGATAAAGACATTAAGAGAATTGTTCAGGACTCAATTATTAAATTAGAATTGATAGATATCAAAAAAAAGCAGGATGAAATTCAAAGAAAATTGAAGAATAATGAATATAGCGATGAAATTATGGAGCTTTTAAAACAGCAAATGGAATTAACTGAAAAAGAAAAAAAGCTTGAGAAATTGCTTTTTAGATAAATTTTGTTTATTTTTCTCAAAAATATTATGTAATAAAACAATAAACAGTGAAGCAATTAATAAAATATATAAAATCTTATAATTTTAAGAGGTTGAAAAGAATTATCAAATCCAGGTCATTTTTGGGTTCTATTCTTTTTGCCGCTTCACTTTGGGGTTATACAAGTTTAAATCATGAATATACTCCCTTTGTGAAAATTCCATTGGATATTATTCTTCCGAAGGACAAAGCTATTGAAAATCCTTTGCCCCAAAACATTTCGATAAAAGTTAAAGGCTCAGGATGGCAGTTGTTCTATCTAATATTTTTTAATTCGACAAAGGAATGTATTGTTGATTTGTCTGACAATGACATTTCTGAAGATGAGTACACTGTAACCAGGGCAGACATATTAAAAGGTATTCAAAATATTGTTGATGTCGAAACAATTGACGTTTTACCCGAATCTATGAAATTAGTTATTGGCCAGTTGGTCACACGAAAAGTTCCGGTTAATCCAATAATTAGTATTTCACCCAGAGCTGGTTTTGTTGCAATGACAGATTTTAAAATCAGTCCCGATAGCATTGAAATCACTGGAAATGAAACAACAGTAAGAAATATTAAATTTTGGAATACAGAAACCATAATAATTGAAGGAGTCTATAAACCAACAAGTATGTCATTGGCATTGTCTGACACTTTAAGCACCATAATAAAAAAATCCAGAACTACTATAAATATCTCTTTTGACGTTCAGCAGGAAGCTGATATAACTATATTTGATGTTCCTGTACAGATTAGAGGCGGGTCTCTGCCCAAAAACCATAAACTGAAACCTTCAAGGATAAATGTTGTTGTGCAGGGAGGAGTAAATCAAATTGCTGCTATATCAAAGTATAATATCGAGTCTTTTGTGGATTATAATGAATTGATAAATGATTCAACAGGAATAGTAACACCCAAAGTTGAAATCAATCAATCTGTCAGCAAATATCATCTGTCCCCACAGTATATATATCATTACAGAATAATAAAAACAATAGAATAATTTCCAAAAATATTTGGCTAATTGAAGTGGAGTTGTTAATTTTGCAACGCTCCCTTAGCTCAGTTGGCCAGAGCAATTGACTCTTAATCAATGGGTCGGGGGTTCGAATCCCCCAGGGAGCA
>CAZEHW010000184.1:0-7445 GCA_964511865.1 uncultured Hyphomicrobiales bacterium
TTCTTTGCCTCGCATCAAATTAAATAAGGACAGCAATGCTAAACTTATTGTACTAGTCTTAATACCGCCACCGGTTGAACCGGAGGATGCGCCTATCCACATTAACGGAAGTAAAATCACAACTGCAACATTCGTCAGCAACTCTGTTGGTACAGTATTAAAACCTGCTGTCCTTGCAGTTACCGATAAAAATAAAGAGTGATAAATTTTTTCAAAATAATTCATTGAGCTATCAAAGGCAAAAGGTTCGGCTAAAAATACTAATACAGCACCTGATACTATCAGAATCAGAGTAGAGCTTAAAACTATTTTAGTGGAAATCGTTAATCTGTGTTTTAATTTTTGAAGTTTATTCTTTCTAGGTCTTAAATCTGATAAGTTTACTAATACAGAAAATCCCAGACCGCCTATAATAATTAAGAACATTACAGAACTGTAAAAAGTATAATTTTCAGCCACTGAAGTATCCATAAGTCCTGTTGAATAGATTGAAAAGCCTGCATTACAAAAAGCAGAAACAGAATGAAATATACTTGAAAACAACTTTTCCCAGTTTATATTCGTAAAATTTCCGCCAAGCGACTTATAAAGAAAGATGACTCCGATTCCTTCTATAATTAATGAAAAAATTAATATCTTCATAATCAGTTTTCGGGCTTCGAGTAAACTTTCCTGACTTAAAAGGTCTTTCATCATAATTCTCATTTTATAGCTTATTCCACCTGAGAGATACATAGCGAAAAAAGTAGTAAGAGTCATTACCCCCAGACCTCCTATTTGAATCAGAAATAGTATGAATATTTGACCCATAAAAGTAAACTCTTTTGCCGTATCAACAACAATAAGCCCTGTTACACAAACTGCGCTTGTTGAGGTAAAGAGGGAATCAACAAAACTAAGTTTAGTCCCATTCGGCGTTGCATTGGGTAATAATAACAGTATTGTACCAAAAATAATAATGAATGCGAAGCTCAGTGAAAAAATTGCTCCGGGGTGAATTTTTAATTTGTCAATCAGATAGCTGAATCGCAGAACCTTTACCAGTAAAGCTATAATGATTACTAAATGGATAATACCAATATATATTAAAGTTGCCTGAGATTGGTTAATATCGGGATTTAAAACAATGATATTGTTTATTATAAATCCCGGAAAAAATAATTCTATTGTAAGGAATATTGCTAATAAATATTCAAACCATCTTTCCTTTAAATACCTTAAAATATATTTTTGAAAAAAGAGTTTGGCATATTCCTGTGTTACAAAAGTAACTGTAATAATTGTTATAGCAAGTCTGATGGCTTTAACCTGAAACGCACTAAGTTCATAACCAAGAATTATTAAAAATAAAAGCAAAGTGAGCAAGCCAATGCAGGCAAGATATATATCAAGCCATTTTTTAATTTTCTCTTTAGTTTCTTTATCGAGCATAAGTCAAATAAAATCTATTAAAATATTTATAAAAGATATTCAGGTTTCCAAAAGCCATAAAACTTATCAAAATTTGAATAAAACTCATCTATTTTCTTCTCTCGTTCAGACAATAATTCATTAACTATAGGTTCAAACATAATCTCAGATACTTTTTTTTGAATTTGAGCAAATATTTTTATTTTATTGCTAAAGACAGTTAAGTCCTGGATATCTCCAAGAAATGTTTGAAAATTGCCCAAATCCATAAATTCTTCAGGTGACATATTTGTAATAGGTTGAATTATTTCCATAATATATCTGAATTTTTTAAAACTCAGCCGTGTTTTATGTATGCTCCTTACATTTTCTCTTTGTGACAAATTGAATCTGTTGATAACAGCTGTATAACGCTGACAAGCTATATCCTGAGGTCTGATAATATCAGGATTATTTTCATTATAAAATTTATCTAAGCCGGATTTGAGGTCGTTCACTAATTTCTCAAAAAACAAGATATCAAATTCCATTAATCCCTGTTTTAATAATGGAATATATCCTTCTTCACAATTAATTAGATGGTGGTAATATCCATAAAGAACAGGTTGATTATATACTATTTGTTGAACTTTTAATATCTGCACCTGAACATCCCTCAATGGATTGAATGTTTTGAACTGGTCTTTGAGAAGCATTGATATTTCAGAAGTAACGCTAAGATTTGTAATGAACCTTACCAAAGACAACAAAGTCAGAAACCTGCGAATTCTGACACGAATATCATGTACTGCTATTTCGCAAAACTTGTCATTGCATTCATTAAATTTAATGATGTAATTCCCAAAATTTTCATCAATCGAATTTTGGAGCAATTCTCTATAATTAATATTTAAATTAGTTTCCTGCATAGAAATCAAATTTACGAAATTAATTGATATATTCTGTTTCAACCTCCGACAAGTTAGACGATAGTTGAGATTTAAAACTTTCGTAAATTTATTTTTTAAACTTTTAAACTTTTAAACTTTACAAACTTTACAAACTTTACAAACTTTATAGACTTTATAGACTTTATGAACTTTATGAACTAAAATTTTCCACTTTTCCTTCTTTCCACTCACTTTTTCGCCAATGTCATTCTGAGCGCAGTGAAGAATCCGGTTCTTTCAACTCTTAATTCGTAATTCGTAATTAGTAATTCGTAATTATTTTAACTTTCCCGTTTTCCGTCCCGTTCACCCCTTTTCCCCTAAATAATCTTGCATTTAAATCCCTTTTTTCGTAAATTTAATTTTTGGAACTTATTAAACTTAAAAAGTTATTAAACTTATTAAACTAAGAAGATGAACGAACTCTACTACGGCGACTGCCTCGATGTGCTTAAGGAAATGCACAAAAAACATCCGCAAGGATTCATTGACTTAATTTACATTGACCCGCCGTTCAACTCCAAACGGAATTACAATGTGCTGTTCGAATCCGTTGATCTCAACGACACAAAAGCACAAAAGGAAGCTTTTGCCGACACATGGTCTAACGTTTCTTACTTCGATGCTTTGAACGAAATACAAGACCTCGACCTTGACCTTTACGGCTTTTTGATTGCCTTGGACAAAATCAACATAAGCAAAAGTGCAATTTCATACCTCACGACAATGGCAATACGTATTTGGTACATGCACAAAGTCCTGAAAGATACCGGCTCTTTTTATCTGCACTGCGACCCAACTATGAGCCATTATTTAAAAATTTTATGTGATATGACATTTAGAGAGAGTCTTTTTTGGAAATGAGGTTGCATGGATTTAAAATAGGAGAAGGATTATTAAAATATCATAAATTAAATTCCAAATAAATTAAAATTTTAATTGTAATTTGTAAAAAAAATATTATCAAATATTTATTAAAAATTCAAAATATTAAATGTAAATGAAAATTAAATACAAATCACTTGATGAAGAAACTGACTTAAAAAAATTATTTATTCGAGAACCATCAATCAGTTATCGAACTGAAATTTTTAGAGATAAACGTATAGTTCTATTTCGTGGTGACTCTAGGAATCCTAATACATTTGATAAAGAATTTGCTGACCTAATTGTAACTTCGCCACCATATAATGTAGGTATAGAATACAACTCAAATAATGATACTCTCACTTATGAACAATATTTAAATTTTTCAGAAGAATGGATTACTAACTGTTTTAGATGGAGTAAATCACAAGCAAGATTTTTATTAAATATCCCGCTTGATAAAAACAAAGGAGGACAAAAAAGCGTAGGTGCTGATTTAACCACAATTGCTCAAAAAGCTGGTTGGAAGTATCATTCAACAATAGTTTGGAATGAAGGCAATATTTCAAGAAGGACAGCATGGGGTTCATGGCTTTCTGCTTCAGCACCATTTGTTATTGCCCCAGTTGAGTTGATTTTAGTACTATATAAAGATAGTTGGAAGAAAACAAATGGAACTAAAGTTTCTGATATAACAAAGGAACAATTTATGGAATGGACAAATGGATTATGGACATTTAACGGTGAGAGTAAAAAAAGAATTGGTCATCCTGCACCATTCCCTCGTGATCTACCTTATAGAGCTATAAAATTATTCAGTTATGTTAAAGATATAGTTTTCGATCCTTTTACCGGAAGTGGAACTACTTTAATTGAAGCTGTCAAAAATAATCGAATAGCTATAGGTTTAGAAATTGACCCTCAATATTGTGAACTAGCAAAAAAAAGACTTATTAAAGAAACAACAACATTGGAGTTTACAAATGCCTGAAATAACCCAAAAAGAAATTATCATGGAATTTTTTAAAAGCAATCCAAACCGCGATATAGAACATCCTGAAATTGTTGATTGGGCAACGGATGAATTTTTAAAAAGAACTGGTAAAATATTTAGAGATCCTGATAGACAAATTCGTCAATTATCTCAAAGTGGATTTCTTATAAAAGTAAGCAAAGGGATTTATCGTTACGAACCTGCTTCTGTTAATAAAAGAGAATTAGAAAATTTTACACCTGCTCAGAAGAAGATCATATTGGAAAGAGATGGTTACAAATGTGTTATTTGTGGTCGTGGTATCAAAGATGGTGTTGAATTACAAATTGACCATATAAAACCTAAAGATTTAGGTGGCAAAGCAACTATTGATAATGGACAAACTCTTTGCTCTCAGCATAATTTTAGAAAGAAAAATTATAAGCAGACCGAAACGGGGAAAAAAATGTTTATTCGATTATATGAAGCTGCAAAGATAATTGGTGATTCTGAAACAATGCACTTTTGTGCACAGATTTTAGAAGTGTTTGAAAAAAATAATGTAAATGGTCATATTGAATGGAAAAGATAGATTTTATTATTTGATTGATAACTTTTTATATTGAAATTCAAAATTAAAAACGAAGGCGACATTGTTGCTGACTTTTTCTGTGGATGTGGCACTACCATAGCCGCCGCAAACAAGTTGAACCGCCAGTGGATTGGCACGGACATTTCGCATCTTGCCATTCGCCTTATTCTCAAGCGACTGACAGACCCATATCCGCCCGAAAAGCAAAAAGAAATCAAAATGAACATAGCCATAAACGGATTTCCGCGTGACCCTGCCACAGCCCGTGAGCTTGCAGAATCGGACTCCGGAGGACGTCTCAAGTTTCAGGACTGGGTCATCGAGGTCATGCTCAACGGTATAGCCAATCCCAGGAAAACGGCAGACGGCGGTTGGGACGGCTACCTCACATTCGACAAAGGAGCAAAAGGAGCTAAAGAGCGTGGGCTTTGCATCATCGAAGTCAAAAGCGGAAACGTCAACGTAAAAAATGTACGTGAATTCGTGCAGGTCGTCAAAACCCAATCGGCAGACATCGGCGTATTCGTCTGCTTCGAAACTCAGGTAACAAAGCCCATGCAAATCGAATCAAAGCAAGCCGGCAAATACCCCAACTCCGAAATTGATAAAATCCAAATCATAACAGTCGAGGATTTACTCAACCACAAGCAAGTCCAAATCCCCGGCAAAGGTTCACAAACCACGTTCAAGCAAAGCGTAAAACGAGTGGACGTCGAGGAAGAGGAAGATGGCCTGTTTGAGGAGTAAAGGGAATAAAGTTATAATTATTATATTTTAATTTTAAAACTATTTTTTAATTATTTTATTGTATTTGATACTATATTTAGTATCTTTGCAATAAAAAAAAGTGTTATTTGTTAATAATAATGAGTAGAGACCAAAAAATTGTAAAAAAATGGAGGAATTCTAAAAATTCTAAACAGCCAGTTGAATTATCTGAAGTTGAGATAGTTCTTTATGGAATGTTATCTGATTTTCTAATTGATAAGGAAACGACAGGATCTCATTTATATAAATTGAAACATCCTGAGTTCAATAGGATTGGAGGAGCGACAAACGATGGTATAATTACTATACCTACTCATAATAAAAAAGTTAAAAGGATATATGTTGAAAAATTATTAAAGGTTATTGAAATTTTAGAGGAGAAAGAAAATTGAAAAACTTAGATTATTATATGAATTTAAATTACGATGTTATAATACATAAATTCTCTGAAGAAGAAGGTGGTGGATATAATGTATCAATTCCATTGTTAGGTTCTGCTGCATTTGTCGCAGATGGAGATACAATTGAACAAGCATTAAAAAATCTTGAGATTCTTAAAAAAGAGATATTCGCTCATTGGTTAAATACTGGAACAAAAATTGAAGAACCCGCAGAAAATCTTGATGATGACTATAGTGGGAAGTTTATTGTTAGAATTCCTGTTGAATTACATAGAAAACTGGCGAAAGAAGCTAATATTCAAAGTATTAGTTTGAATTCTTATGTTAATTATCTTTTGTCGAGTAATCTTACATTGGATTCAGTCTGCCAAAGAATGCAAAAGCAGATTAATACTTCATTTAAGGAAGCAATTGAAACTGTTAATTTTAGTATTATGCAACATGATTTATCAAACTTAAATTATCATACTGGGCAAGGTAATTATTCATTAGCCGGATAGGAAACAATATGAAATCATCAACAAAGTTTAAAATGCAACCTGACGAATACAAAAAAGTTCTTGATGGAATACAACTTAAAAATTTAAGTATTTTGGAAACTTCTGCAAAGATAAAACCAAATTTAAAATCATTTGATAAGATGGATATTAAGATTACTGATGAGGCTAATTATTACCAAAATGGAGATGAAATAGTTATAAACCAACATTTTACTTTAATTGGTATTCCAGTTGGAAAAAAACAACATATTTTAACAATCGTTGTTGTTTTTGCTCTTCATTTAACCTCAGAAAAAGATTTTACAGATGATTTTTTTGAGATTTATAAAACAATAAGTTTACCTATTAATACTTGGCCGTTTCTTCGGGAATTTGCAAATAGTATGACAGCAAGAATGAATATTCCTCCTTTAACGTTACCATTATTAAAGAGGTAGATAATACGATAAGTAATAAAATCAGCGAAATCCAATAATCAGCGAAAATCTGCATTGCTCTTTTCTCCCTCCCCGTTTCGGGGGCTGTCGTGCTGTCCTTGCCTTATCTACTTTCTATTTTCTATTTTCTATCTTTCTATTTTCTACAACCGTGTAGATTGCAAGAAATAATTTATTCCCTGACGGGAAAACAACCTCACTTAATGCACCTTATTACCATAATATAACAGCTCCGCTGTAAAAGAAATATCGCAGAGCGATTAAACTATGGTAACACACCAAAACACAAACACTCTTTATCCCGATAGGGATTAAACTATGGTAACCCAGCACAACAACTCCACAGCCACTACCCCGTCAGGGATTCTTCTCGTTCTGTCAGTTGTTACAACTGACAGCAAAAAATCATTTCAATCATGCAAATCACAAATATCACAGTTCCGACAAAAACTCTGCGTTCCCTGCGAGCTTTGCGAGAAATAATTTATTTCCCGTTCTGTCTTTGCTACACCCGACAGCAAAACTCAGCGAAAATCTGCACTGCTCTTTTCTCCCTCCCCGTTTCGGG
>CAZEHW010000185.1:0-7376 GCA_964511865.1 uncultured Hyphomicrobiales bacterium
CGCCATCAAAAATGAAATATCCGTTTGGTTTAGAATATTTATTCTTCTGTGATGGTGGCGAATTGAGAATAATAGCATTTGAATTGTTTGGGTCAACGTTCTGCCCTAATAGAATACCTATTCCACTACCTGTTCTTACGTGAATAGTAACACCACTATTGTCTCCTGCTCGTTCAACTGCTCTGTCTGGAGATGGTTTGAATGTTACTGTTGCATCAGGTCCCATTCCATAAATGAATGAGGATAAATCAAGAGCAGGACCCTCTGAATAAACATTTCCAAGTAAGTATGGTTCCGTATCCTTCAACTCAAATACAACATGCCCTACAATACCATGTTTATATAGTGCATCTACAGCGTCTTGAATTGACGCAAAATGTTTCGTTCCCATTCCTGATCCAATGGTATAATTCCCTAAAAGACCATTATTTACAACAAATGTATTACATGCTTTTCTTAATGATACGGGATTATCATCATAGGGTGAATATATTGTCGCACAAATTAAATAGTCTCCAGATTTTTCAGGAACAAAATTCTTGTCTGTCCTAACTTCTGTTGTATCAAATCCGTAACCCGCTGAAATCACATAATTAATAATTGTATCACGGTAAACTACCTGATCGGTAGGAATATATTTTATTTCAAAAAATACAGAATCAAAATCCAACTCATTTACACCCTTATTAGTGAATCTTGCAATTGGATTAATTGGTCTACCAGTAATTACTTCATCTCCAACTTTTGGATAGATTATATCCACGGCACGGATATCTATTTCTTTTGCAAATGAAACCCTATAGCTGTCTGCACCTACTCGAGGAAAAGTATTATTTATATTTGACATGTCTGTAGCATCTAATAATGTTACATGTGCTTCAATGAAATAATCATCAATTACTTGTGGTAAGAAGCCGGGTGATAAGGTCACGTCTACCCATTCACCAGATGACAAAGGTTCACTAGTATTCAACCATTCTGTATATCTTGTTTCACCAATTTTATTACCAGAATGATCAAAAATGTCTAGGGAAACAATAAAATTTGTAATATCATTCAAACCTAAATTCAATACTCTTACAGATAGATTTGTTACAGCAAGAGGATATTTTTTCTCGTATTTTGACTTTGGACATAAAATCTTAGAAATTGTAGCATCCCATGCTAGTGCTATATTAAATTTGGCATCCGGAAGATTAATTGTACCTACTTCATCAATTATCATGTCTGATTTTACAGTATATTCTCCCGCTTCAAACTGACCTTCATTTGTTTGTAAATCAAGAACACCTCCACTTCCAAAGCATACTCCGGTTCCTGCTGTAAAATTATATCTTACAGGGTCTCCTTCAATATCACCGGGGTCAACATCAAAGGAATTCGAGATAGGATCTTTTGCCCGGTATATTATTTTATTACCGATACTGTTCATTTCACCCGGTCCATATATTTGATAATTAATCAAAATATTAGCCATGCCTGATTTTCTTTTTATCAATACAGCCGGGTGATCTGAGCCGCTATATTGCTGCCCAACTCTGTAAATTTCTCCACCTTCCGGTACTTGACCTACAATTTCCGGATCTGTTTTGCCATAAATGTAAGTTTTTCCAGGATAAAGAAAATTATTGAATGCATTAACGTCAATCCAATAACTATTCCATCCCGGCTCAGGTGAAGGATAACCTTTAATAAATTGAGAAGGACTGCCCGGTTTGATACACCACGCAGGTCCGTATGGAGATATCCTTCTTCCCGCAATCCAAGCTCTTCCTGTCCTTGAACCGGCATTTCCTGTATGCGGTCCATAAACGACTTCGATTCTATTCGTTGTTTCATATAATTTAATCTGAGCCCACATTCTTGGAACTCTATCAGCCCAATAGGCAACATCATTATATTGAATTACGAATACACGTTTTGGTGCAGTTCCTTGCACTTGATAGTAAACACCACCATAAACGAACAAATCTGCATTATTCCAAGCTACACACATGTAACCGCAAGAAAATTGCCCGGGTTGGACAACTCTAGTGTTACCAGAATATCCGAGTGTGAGATACCCATTACAATTCGCGTAACAACGAGTAGTTGGAGTAATGAGTTGTTCATCAATGATAAAATTAAATGGTAGATAAAACAAGCCTACACCATCATCTCCGTTTGTGATGAATGTTCCACCTGTAAAAGCTTGCCAATTTCCATCTTTTTCACTCATTGGTAATTCATAGAGTGTCTGCGAAAATATGGTTATCGCCGATATAAAAAAGATGGCAAAAAACGTTAGTGATTTTAGAAGTTTCATAACAACCCCAATAGTTAATCTTAAAAAAAAAATTTTTACTTTGAGGCCAACATTTAAATACAATGACACATTAACAGTGAAAACGTCTCAGAATTTTTTAAAATATTTTTTAAATAATTATTATTAAAATATTCATAATCTATTGTTTATAATATAGTTAAGTGAAATAAGCAGTAATAATTTATTTTTTATTATTAGTATTTTTTACTACACAAAAATTGTTCATTTATTAGGTACAACTAATTTATAATAAATTGAAGGGTATCACTTTAGCTGTTATTCATCTTATTGAGTACTAATTCATTTTTGCTCAAATAGTTTTATTGATTTTCCCATAATTATTGTACAACATCAAGGCACTAAGTTAATAAAGCTATGCAAAGAATCTTAATTCATTTTTCACTTCTCACAAAAAATTTTCAATTTACAAAATCTAAATGTATCAAACAAAAATTCAATCACTCGGGGATATTGAAATATCTAATTTACACGTATTAACATAGTTCAATCCCGCTGGGATTGTAAACCATCGTTGATAACTTTATGTTACAAACATTCAATCGCTCTGCGATTGCTCCTTTCTCCCTTTTCCCTTTTCCTTTTTCCTGACTGTAGACTATCGACTGATGACTAAAATTATTCATTATTCACTAAAAAATACGTCTTCATCAAACCTTTCCCTTTAATCTCAATTTCTCCACGCTCTACAAATTTCATTTTCAATTGTCCATTATCAATTGTCAATTTGTTAGCGAAGCGTTCAGTACATTGTATTTTACCAATCACTCCATGTGCTTCCATCCTCGAAGCAGTGTTAACAGTATCTCCCCATACATCATAGATAAATTTATTTTCTCCTATAACTCCTGCTACAACCGGACCGCAATCTACACCACAGCGAAATTTTAAGATAGTACCATCACCTGTATCATAATCTTTTAGCATACTCATTGTTTCTAATGCGAAATTTGCTGCTTTTCTTGCATTTTCCGAGTCCTCATCAGGAATACCTGCAGCAGCCATAAAGCAATCGCCGATTGTCTTTATTTTTTCTAATCCGTGTTTTTTTGCTATTTTGTCAATCTGTGAGTAAAGCAGGTTAAGAACTTCCGCTACCCTTTTTGCAGATGTACCGGCTGATGTTTTTGTGAAATCAACAATATCAATAAATACTATACTTGCCGAATCAAAACTATCGGCGATAGGATGTTCCTTTGCTTTGAGCCGTTTTGCAATTTTTAAAGGAAGAATGTTTAAAAGTAATTGCTCGGATTTTCTTCTTTCGCGAATTACGATAATTGAAAATCCAACTAATAATATGATGACAGAAAAACTACCAATCAATTGCCATCTTGTAGAATTAATTTCAGCATCCTGCCTTCTTTGATTTGCTTTGAGTATTTCAATTTCCTTTTCTTTCAGTTCAGATTCTCTTTTGGTTTCGAGCGATGCAAACTTTTTACTGTTTTCCAGATTGAAAACTGAGTCCTGTGTTTTTTTAAATAGTTCATGATATTTCAGAGCTGAAACGGGATTATCCAATCGTTTGTAACCTTCATATAAAGTACGGTACAATTCAATCAGAAATTTTAAATCACCGATTTCTTCACTCATTTTTACTGCCTCCAAAGAATATTTCATGCCTTTTTGAAAATTTATTTCTTTGGTTAATCCAATTAATCCACTTTTTTCATTTAAATTATTAAAGATTGTATCCCGCGATAATTTCATATATAAAACACCGATATTACCCAAGTTTCTTGCATATCCTTTTTTGGAACCAAATTCCTTTTCTCTTTTCAACGCATCAAAGAAATATTCAATTGCTTTTGTGTAATTTTCCTGATGAAGATAAACAGAACCGATATTTCCTAATATTTCGGCAATCCTTCTTTTATCACCTAACTCTTCAAATGTTTTTAACGATTTTAAGTTATATTCCAGAGCTTTGTTATAATTTGCCTGATCACAATAAATCATACCAATATTACTATAATTTACAGCTAAACCGGACTTATCACCTAAATCCTTATCCAGTTTTAATGCTTTAAAAAAATATTCCAATGCTTTTGAATAATCATATATATTCCAATATATATTTCCAATATTAACAAAATTCGAAGCAATTCTGCTTTTATCACCCAGTTCTTCAAAAGTTTTCAAAGCCCTGAAGTAAAACTCCAGTGCTTTAACATAATCGGCTTGACTGCTATAGATAAGCCCGATATTAACCAGAATTCCAGCCACATTATATTTATCATTTTTACTTTCACAGATTTTAAGTGATTTGAAAAAGTAGTTTAGGGCTTTCGGATAATTTGACATTGACCAGTGATAAATTCCTAAGGTATTCGTTGAATTTGCAATGCCTGATTTCCAATTCAGCTTCACAGCCAGTTGATATGCCTGCTCGCAGTATTTGATTCCTGTCTCAGGATTAATTGAGTAATATTCAACAGAAATTGAATTCAATAGATTTACTTTATTAGTATCTTCTTTTGATTTATCAATTTTTTTAAGAATTGCATCAATTTTTTCCTGTCCTTGCTTTTGGGCAAACAGAATGTTATAATTGAATCCAATTATTATTAGGATTATAAAAGTAAACTTTTTCATACCGCATCCTTTTTTAATTTAAAATGTTCAAATTAAAATTAAATTAAATTATTAGAATTCTAAAGTCTTAGTTCAATCACTCTGTGATTGTGTTTTCTCCTGTCTGCCGTCTGCCGTCTGCAAAACTATATTTTAATTAATTTTTATTCTTGCATCAACCGCAATAACTTCATCCTTTGTTCCTAATAGAGGATTTAGGTCTAACTCCATAATTTCGGGAGCGGCTTTCAGCAATGCAGATAATCTGACAATTATATCTGCGAATTTTTCTTCATTAACTCCTTCTTGTCCACGAATACCTTGAATGATTTTGTAGGATTTCAAATTTCTAATCATCGATAATGCTTCCTCATGTCCAACAGGAGCTAAACCATGACTGACATCTTTTAATACCTCTATGAAAATACCACCAAGACCGCATAAAATCAAATGCCCAAAGTTATCTTCATATTTTGCTCCGACGAATAGTTCGGTTCCTTTTAGCATTTTTTGGAGAAGGACACCGGATGCATCTTCTATTTCTATAAGTTTTTTAAATGCTGTTTTCACTTCCTCATCTGATTGGATATTCATAATAACTCCACCTACATCGGATTTGTGAAGATGTCCGAGTACTTTCATTACAATCGGATATCCGAGTTTATTTGCTTCTTTAATCAAGTCTGAGGGGAATTTAACCACAGTTTCAGCGGCACAAGGGATTCCAGCCACAGATAATAATCCCTGAATTTCTTCAGGTCTTAAGTAACCGGGTTTAGCATTTAAAATAATTTCTCTGATTTTTTTATCGTTAATTTTTGGCAATGTTTCTTCATTAGCAGGACTACCATTTTTATATATTCTACATAAGGTTTTTCCTAAAAGCACTTCATCAGGAAAATTGCATCTGCCGAATGAGATAAAAGTCTTGACTGCATCTTTTGCCTGAATTAATGAGGGAAGAACGGGATAAATCGGTTTTTTCTGCTTTTTCATTTTATCGTTCAAAAGCTCGTAAACATTGGTTACATCGAATAATCCGGGAGTTCCGTAAATCACAATGGAGCCGTCAATATTGTCGAAGTAATTATCAACATAATCGAGTACTATTCCGAGTTGCTCTGCTGTACCCGTTGCAAGGAAATCAATCGGGTTTGCGACTGATGAACCCGGAAATAGTTTAGTTAAAAGTTCATCTGCATATTTTCCCATTAAGTGCGGTACATTGAAACCGCCTTCGGATAATGTATCTGTGAGCATAACGCCGGGACCACCTGCATGAGTGATGACTGCAATATTTTTACCTTTCAACTTTTTGTAAGAGAGTGCGGCGGCGGTGTAAACAAGTTCCTGTCTGCTAAAGCAACGAATAATACCTGCTTTTTTGAAAAGAGCATCAACAGCTGTATCCGAACCGGCTAATGCACCCGTATGCGATGATACTGCCCTTGAACCGGCATCTGTTGTTCCTGCTTTTATAGCGGCTATGCTACAACCTTTTTTTATTAATGAGCGGCAATGTTTTAAAAGCTTTTCAGGATTCGAAATTTGTTCTATGTAAATTAATTTAACAAATGAGCTTGTTTCGGGATTATGAGTTTCGTCCCAGTATTCCAAAACATCTTCAACGCCTATTTGAGCACTGTTTCCGACCGAAAAAAGACTGGCAAATGATAAGCCCATCGGGATTGCGGCTTCCATAATGAAAACTGCGGTTGCACCGGAACCGGAAACAAAGTCAACACTTCTTTCTTTGAGTTTAGGAATTGGTCCTGTGAAGGAACCTTTGTATCTTGGAGTCAGTACACCGACACAGTTAGGACCTATCAAAGTGCCATTCACAGAATTAACCAGTTCGACAATTTTATCTTCAAGGACTTTACCTTCTTTACCTGTTTCGCTGAAACCTGCGGAAAGAATAATGAATGCTTTCGTGCCTTTTTCTTTGGCTAATATTTCAATTGTTTCGAGCGTGAACTTTGCGGCTATGGCAATTATTGCAAGATCAATCTGCTCAAGTTCATTGACGGTTTTAAAGCACTTAATACCCTGTACGATTTCTTCTTTTGGGTTTACCCCGAAAAGTTTTCCGTCGTACTCTCCCTCGAGAATATGCTTTAGTACCCTGCCTCCCGGCTTGGAGATATCATTTGATGCACCAACTATTACGATGCTGTCCGGATTTAATAGCTCATTAACAATCATTTTTATCTTTCAATTTCATGTAAAAAATTCAAATATAAGAAAACAGTTAAACATAACCTTAAAAACTTTTATAACAATAAAATTTTTTTGATATAAATCTAATTTAACTTAATTTTAATAAATTAATACAATCAAAAGAAGTTAATTTATTACAACAATTTCTACTACACATCATAATTTTGCATGATGTAATTTTATTTTTATCATGTAATTCTTTAACTTTAATATAATCATTATTACTCAATATCTTACCTGATTGAATATGTTTAAT
>CAZEHW010000186.1:0-7351 GCA_964511865.1 uncultured Hyphomicrobiales bacterium
GCTTCTTCTCCGAAAGGATATCTATCACTTCCAAGGCCAAACCGTTCATCAAATGTTATCTTTTTATCTTTGATTGACTTGATGCGGAATGCTACTTCAACAGAAGAGACATAGTGATGCAGGAAACTTCGTATAACTTTCTGATTTGCAGGATAGTTCTTATATTCCGGTTCACCGGCATTTGTTCTTATTTTAAAACAGGCGACATCCAGTGAAGGGTTGTTCTGAAACACTTCCTTAACCAGCTTAAATGATTCCGGCGTATATTTTACATCATCGTCGGCGATCAAAGCAATGTCTCCATCAGCAATTTTCAGGGCATTGTTTCGGTTTCGTGAAAGGCCCTTACCGGCAATTTGAGAAACAATAACATCTAACCTGGAACTCAGAGCAGAAGGAATCTTAGTGAACTTTTCATCAGAAAATTGCTGAGAGATTACATATTTAATACCAGGCAGCTCAGACAACAAAATATCTTGCAGGGAATTAATTCCATCGTCTATAGTGCAAATAAGGACACTAGCTTTCATTACGCTTCCAGTCTTCTGTATTTCAGGTACATCAACGAGATGATTTTTTGTAAGATGACAGGCAATTTCAGGAAGACACGATACTGCATGCTTTGACCGGTTGGATCGATCAGTGATAAATACGCTGTTATATCCCTTTTTCCTGCTTGAAAATTAAGCATCAATTTCGGGATCATGGTTATTCGGTAATAATTTATAAAAAACTTAAATTCAGAATTTTGCTGCTCCATATGGGCATACTTGGCGGTATAGTGCAGCAGGCTTTTCGATAACGAATGCTTTTGAAACATCGCCCGGTTTTCAGCGTCAAGATTGTAGTGCACGAGTACTTTATTGTAAAAGGCAACTTTATGGTAGAATGCAATGCGAAACCACATATCCAGGTCTTCTCCGGAGCTAATTCTTTCATCAAAAAATCCAGCCTTTTCTGTAACAGCTTTATTAATAATAACGGAAGAAGAACTAAAAAGGTGGTTTTTGACAGCATGTCTAAAATAATTGGGTATGATACCCTTATAGTTTTCAGGCAATCTAAAATCTGATCGAAAAATGACTTTATTTCTAACTCTGTCAAAGGCACAACCATACAAGCCAACTTCGGGGAACGATTGAATTATTTTGGACATTTCTTCAAGGTAGTTTGGTTCCCAATAATCATCAGCATCTAGGAAAGCAATTAAATTGAATTTGACTTCCTTTATACCTGAGTTTCTAGCATGTGAAACACCAGCATTTGATTGATTGATCAATCGTATTCGCTGATCATTTAAACCTTCAACTAATTTATCGCTACCATCTGTTGAACCATCATTTATTATAACCAATTCAAAATTCGAATAGGTTTGATTTAAAACTGAGTTTATCGTTTGTACAATTGATTCTTTTTTGTTATAAAGTGGAATTATAACAGTGAACATATGCTTGAGATTTTTTATTTAAGATAGATTGCCAAATACTTATGTCGGAATTCACTTAAATTTAAGATTCTCAATGTCTAAATGGTGGTTTGAAGGGATTATCACCTTGATTGAGTAATTTTATCCAATAATATAGCTAGGCATTCACTCTGATTTTTTCGAGTATATTTATAAACTTCTGCTTTTTTTTGATTTGTTGAAATAATGCCTTTCTGCCTCCATTCCAGGTACCATTTTTTAATGATATCTGCAACTTCTCTGGGAGTTTTGGCTATTGATCCGGAATTAGTGTCAATAATTATTTTATCTGTAATATCATCATCACCAGGAACAGACAGAATCATGCGGCCCGATGCCATATACTCAAATATTTTACCCGTTACAATGCCTTTACTTGGGTGAGAAATTAATAATAAAACATCTGCTTTTCGCATATATCCCAGTGATTCCTCATGTGTAAGATAACCCCCAGAGGTTATGATTTCAGGGTATTGAATATCTTTAAAATAATCTTTTATAGCATCGCTGCTTCTACCGTAAAATGAAATATTCATATTTTCCCTGATTTCAGGGAATTCGGTGATAATTAAATCAATTCCAAGTAAGAAAACCGTTGGTTTTCGAATTCCATAAAGTGAACCAGCGTAAACAATAGTAAATTTCCTATTTTGTGATTGAGGCAAAAAATGAAAATCATCAGGATCAAAACCATTCATAATGATATGAATCGGTAATTTGCAACGTTGTTGAAGTTTCTTTTTTAATCCATCGGAGACAGTAGTGATCAATGATGCACTTTTAATATAATTTACATCTTCATAAATTAACCAGTGTCGTAAAATGAATTTTTTTAAAAATATTATTGGATTAGATTCATTAATATTTTCCTGGTCTACTATATCGCGAAAGTCGGCAATCCAGGGAATTCCGAATTCTTTAAATAAATTATGCGCGATCCAATGTATATGTGGGGGTTCACTACTGGCAAATATTGCATCGATATTTTCTGTCTGACAAATCTGCTGACATTTCTGTAAAAGCATAATCGCCAGATTGTCAGGAAAATATCTTGTCTTTAAAGTTATGTCGTATAGTATTTTCTTTGCGTAGAATATTGTTCTAGAACGTTCCTGTTCCCAATCAACCCGTTCTACTCTACAAGGATCCTTTCCAAGCATTGATGAATCAAAAAATCGAGTATTCTCATCTGTCCATTGCGGTGCAACTACAACCGGTTCCCATCCATAATCTTTTAAATATTTGGCAAATTTGACCATCCTGAATGTACCCCCAATATTCAACGGATAAAATGAATAAGCAGGAATTAATACTTTTTTCAATTATTACTCAATTAATCTTTATAAAATATATAAGGAATAGAGATTTAAGAAAGTGCCTATGCAACGGACAGGATTCCCCAAAGGTGAATGAATCCGGATAGGGTGATATTAGAAAAATAATTAATGATATAAAACAGAATTATATATTGAGATGAGCTTTTCTGAAAATGCTTTCCTTCCGAATTTATTTAAAACAGAATTTCGCACTTTGAATTCATTAAATAGGATTTCCTTGTTTTTAACTTTCAGAATGGCTTCTGCCAAAGAGTTGTAATCTCTGACAGATACTTTTATTCCATTATCTTCTGTAATGAATTCGTCGACTCCTCCACTGGATGTTGCAATAACTGGCACTCCTGACATAAGGGCTTCACACATAGCCACTCCGAAAGTTTCAGATATGCTTGTTGAGACAAGTACATCGGTTTGTCCAAAATATTGAGGAATCTTCTCTCTGTCTATAACATTCAAGATCTGAATATATTTAGATAAACTATATTTTTCAGAGAGCTGTGATAAAGGATTTTTTTCATCTTTCAGATCTTGCATTACCGGATGGCCACCAATTATTAAAACTCTGAAATCCGTTACATTACGTTCTACAAGAAGGGATAATGCTTTGAACAAGGTTTCATTGTCTTTTATGAATTCAACCCAGGTAATAAAAAGAATTGTAAAAATGCTGTGCTCCTTACATTTTAAACGAGGTGAAAAACGGTAATCATCCACAAAATTACCCACAACCACAGGATTGCAGTCAAGGTTTTGCATTAATATTTGGCGCATTTGGTGTTCACTTACTGCAAGGATAATATTTGCATCTAACAAGGCCTTTTCAATGAGTCTTCTTTTATATTCAGAAAACTTATAAAGTAAAAGAGTCTGATGCTCCGTTATTATGAATGGTATTGAAAAATATTTAGAAAGAGCTTGAGTCAATATCCCTCCATCAACTGTGGCATGGGCATGAAAAATATCAGGACGCCAACCTTTTTCAATCATTTCACTTATCTTTTTTTGATAAATTCTTATTCTTTCTTTGTAAAACGATGATTCAAATCGCGAAAAAGTCCTAACTTCAAAATATATCAGCGGTGGATTATTAAAAATATCAACATCCGGCAAGATTATTTTTTTTTCCCGTGAAAAGATATATCTGAAAATATATTTGCAGTATCCTAAAACCGAAAATTTGCTTGATCTTATTTTGGGCTGACGTTCAAATTTAATATAAAGTACTTTAATATCATAATTATCCTGAAGGAGTTTTGATTGTTCCTGGAAAAAAGATCCTGGAATCTTCTTTTCAGGAGTCGGATACCATGACGGAATAATCAATATCCTTTTCTTAATTTGATTTGCCACGATTGGATTTAAAGAAAATGTAAGTATGAACTAATAATTTAACGATTTTAACTACAAAAATTTGAAAACGATTAGTTTTATTGAGTATTGGAATATATTCTACTAGAGGTGACATGCTTAACGGTACAAACTTTTCATAATCCCTTATCATGCGGGGTGGAATTGTCTGGGTAAAAATCTTATTATTTTCATCATTCACTTTTGGTCGATATTTAGGATTATAGCATAGTCCTTCTGTATTAAAATTAACAATAGGTTCCTCTATTTGTTGAATTGTGCAATTTTGGAGCACGATTCTTTCAATAAAAAATTTTTTATCCGCAGCGATTGTAAAGCTTTCATCATACAAACCGCTGGCAAATAATCTTCGAGAAATAAATGCAGAGGGATGAGCAATTGTATCATTAAAGAAATAGACCATTGACAGATTAGTTTCATTTAAGGACTTATGCAACTTAATTCCAGTATCAAAAACCACATTAAGATGACCATAAATAATATCGGCAGTTCGTGAATTTTTAAAAACTATTGAAAGGATCTTATCATCCACAAGCCAGTCACCCGAATTCAAAAACTGCAAATACTCTCCTTTTGCCTTCAAAATGCCCTTGTTCATAGCATTATAAATCCCCTTGTCCGGTTCACTTACCCAATAAGCTATTTTACCAGAAAATTCTTTAATAACCTCCATACTCCCATCTGTTGATCCGCCATCTACGATTAAATATTCATAATCCTGGAATGTCTGAATTACCACGCTTTCAATAGTTTTCCGAAGGCCGGAAGCATTGTTGAGGTTAACGGTGATAATGGAGAGCTTTGGCATTCGGTTAATAAAAAAGGTCATTTGTTTGATAAGCGCTCTTGTACCTTCTTAATATCTTTAACTGCAATTAGATTATTGTATGGATAATGAATCCTTTTAACCTCAGGTACCAAATTGTTTATTGAAGAATCGTAGGTATACCAGTCATATCCATATGATTGAACAAGATCAAATAATTCATAGCAGTTTGTGCCTGCTGCAAATAAATTTGTCTCTGTAAATTCAACAATTAGAACAGGGGCGTTTATGTTGGTTAGCAAATTAACAGCACCTTTAAAAACAAAAACTTCCCAACCTTCAACATCGACTTTAATGAGCGATATTTTATTTGAATCTATATTATTATTCTTTATATAGTTGTCCAAGGTTTCTACAGGCACCTCAATTTGTGTATTGAAGTAATCATTAGTTGGGTCTGCAAAAGTATTCCATGCATCATATCCACTCAAAGAAATATTCATTCTAAGACATTCTTTTTTATCTGATAAACCTAAGTTATTACACTTAATAGTTTCATCAAAATTATTAAGATTGATATTTAACAATAACCTGGAAAATGTATCAGGTGCTGGCTCAAAAGCATATACTTTACCATTTTTGCCAACAAGTTGAGCTGCATGTAATGAATATAAGCCAATATTTGAACCAATATCAATAAAAATATCAGAATCAGTGAGATACCTTCTTAAAAATATTATTTCAGATTCTTCAAATCCTTCGTAGATTAATTTCGATAAAACACTTTCTTTAAAAAGATAAATGGATAAATTGTCATTAAGCTTAGTTTTGTATTTAGAATCCTTTTCGAACAAAGCATTCCATTTTTTTTGTTTATTTTTTTCTTGCTTCTTTCTATAATTTTCAAGGTACATGTTTAAAACACGAATGCCGTATCCCGCTAATTTAATATCTAGTCTCATTATTATTAAGAATTTATCTTTGTTTTCCATTCAATTAATGGCATCAATATACCAGGTCTTTTATCTGCATATTGCTTATTTATTCCATTAATGTAATGAATGTTAATTGGTATTGATATTTTTTCAAATGAAATCCATCTGACATTGTGTATTCCAATTGCGATATTTATCAAGTAATTTCCAGCTTTAAGGAAATTTGAAGGAATATATGCAATAGCTATATAAGAACCTTTTTCATGAATGATTGATTCCGTCTGGTCATCGTGAAAAGTTCGAAACAATGTGGTACCACTCGTATTATCAATTAAATCAAAACCAAGCCGTAATCCACTAGTTCTCTTTTTTACTTTATAAATATATTCTATACAGATTGGCATATGAGTATAAAACTCTGAACTACTTATATTCTCCTGAAAGATTTTTAAATCCACTAATTCAAAATCTTCATCGTTTGACAAATTGATATTATCCTGTAAGTTATTAGAAGTTAGATTTGGCAATAATGCAGCACTTTTCAAGTATTCTTCGATTCCAGTGTTCACATTTCCAACGAATTGAAGTATTCCATAATTTAAAATACAGACACAATTGCTTAAATTGGCAACCGCCCCCATATTATGGCTCACAAACAGCACCGTCCGGCCTTCCTGGTGGCTTACGTCCTGCATCTTGCCGATGGCTTTCTTCTGGAACTCGGCGTCGCCCACGGCAAGGACCTCATCGACCACCAGTATCTCGGGCTCAAGGTGGGCGGCGATGGCAAAGCCCAGCCTTACGGTCATGCCGCTGCTGTAACGCTTCACCGGGGTGTCAATGTAGCGCTCAACGCCCGCGAAGTCCACGATCTCATCTAACTTCCTCTTGATCTCGGCCTTCGTCATGCCCATGATGCTGCCGTTCATGAAGATGTTCTCCCTCCCGGTCATCTCGGGATGGAATCCTGTGCCTACCTCCAGCAGCGAGGCAATGCGCCCCTCATACGTCACGCTGCCGGTCGTAGGCTTGGTCACCCGTGAGAGGATCTTCAGCAGCGTGGATTTGCCTGCTCCGTTCTTCCCAATTATACCCAGCACCTCGCCGCGCTTCACCTCCAGGTTGATGTCTTTCAACGCCCAGACATACTGCGATTCTCCCTTTGCGCGCTGTATATTAGCCTCACCGATCTTCAGGTACGGATCTTCTTTCCTCATCACGTTTACCGCCCACCACCGTTTCAGGTCGTGCGACAACGTGCCGGTGCCGATCCTGCCGAGGCGGTACTGCTTGCTGAGGTTTTCGATTTTAATTGCGGTGTCGCTCATGTTACAAATATTCCGCTGCTACGCAGCTATCAAAATTCCGTCCCTACGGGACTTTCAGTCTTCAGTCCTCAGTCTTCACTATTCCTGGATTTACACTGTATCCATAAATCCTTTTTCGACTTTGTTAAAAACAACAATGCCTAAAAACAGCA
>CAZEHW010000187.1:0-3906 GCA_964511865.1 uncultured Hyphomicrobiales bacterium
AACCCTGTTTATGATTTCGATCCTGATGGTTTTTCAAATTTACAATTTATTTTAACAGTTATTGAAGTAAAATGAATTTCTCCCTCCTGTCAGTTGTTACAACTGACAGCAACGAACAGAGAAATCAAACAAATCCCAAAAATCAAAATTCCGACACCACCTCAGCGTAACTCTTCGAAACTACCTATCATTTTACATTCTACATCCTACATTTTACATTCTACATTTTCCGAACTAACGACTAAATTCCCTATATTTGTATTTTGTTATAATTTTGATTTTGGAGAAAAGATGATTCCACGTTATACACGCCCTGAAATGGGGAAAATTTGGGAAGATGAAAATAAATATAATATCTGGTTGGAAATTGAGATTCTTGCTTGCGAAGCTCAGGCAAATCTTGGCGTCATCCCACAGGAAGCCGCAAAAATCATAAGGGAAAAAGCCAAAGTTGATGTTAAGAAAATTCTTGAAATCGAGGAAACAACCAAACATGATGTTATTGCTTTTCTAACAAACGTGGAAGAATATGTCGGCGAACCATCGAGATATATTCACCTCGGAATGACCTCAAGCGATGTTTTGGATACATGCTTTGCCGTTCAGTGCAAGCAAGCAGGTGAATTGTTAATAAAAGACCTCGAAGCATTGAGTGAAGTTTTGGCAAGAAGAGCAAAAGAATTTAAACATACGGTTTGTATTGGACGTTCACACGGAATCCATGCCGAACCGATGACATTCGGACTGAAATTCGCTTTGTGGTATGACGAATGTCAAAGAAGCATCAGGCGAATGAAGCACGCTACTGACGGCATTTCTTACGGGAAAATAAATGGTGCTGTCGGAACATTTGAGCAC
This sequence comes from uncultured Hyphomicrobiales bacterium, assembly GCA_964511865.1. GTDB lineage: Bacteria > Bacteroidota > Ignavibacteria > Kapaibacteriales > UBA2268 > ChocPot-Mid. The sequence continues at coordinate 859 of CAZEHW010000187.1, forward strand.
ATCTCCCCTATGGTCGAAAAGCATGTTTGCAAAATGCTTGGTTTAAAACCTGCTCTCATAACAACTCAGGTTATTCAAAGAGACAGACACGCAATGTTTTTAATGACAATTGCTTTAATCGGTACAATGCTCGAAAAAATTGCAATTGAAATTCGTCATTTGCAACGTACTGAAGTTCTCGAAGCAGAAGAGTATTTCTCAAAAGGACAAAAGGGCAGTTCTGCAATGCCTCACAAGAGAAATCCTATTGCATCAGAAAATATTACAGGACAAGCAAGACTGCTTAGGGCAAATGCCATGGCTGGACTTGAAAACAATGCCCTTTGGCACGAAAGAGATATATCACACAGCAGTGTCGAAAGAGTAATTTTCCCGGACTCGACTATTTCACTTGATTACATATTAAATCGTATGACAAATCTTTTGGATAAACTGCTTGTCTATCCTGAAAATATGCTCAAGAATATGGAAATAACTCATGGCTTGTATTCATCTCAAAAGATTCTTCTTGCATTAGCAAAAAAAGGATTGAAAAGACAGCAAGCTTATGAATTGGTACAAAAATCAGCAATGAGAACATGGGAAGAAAAAGTTCCATTCAAGCAAACACTATTGGATAATGCAGAACTAATGCAACATATAACGAGCAATGAAATTGATACATTATTCAGTTATGACGAAATTTTCAAGAATGTAGATTATATTTTTGAACGTTTGGGACTTTAGTAATTGATATTACTTTCCGAAAGTTTCAAACTTTCGGAAAGTTCATTTATTCCTAATTCGCAACAATCTTCAAAGTATAAATTTGATTATCAAAATCAGTCAATCTTATAAAATATATCCCATTCGACAAGTCAAATACTGGTATTTGAATTTGCTCTAAATAAAAACCGTTTGCATATTCACGATTGAGAATTGATTTTCCATTAATATCTGTTAACTCTATTGATTTTATCATCAAATTATCATTACTCGATTTAAAGCCAATAATATCTTTAACAGGATTAGGATATATAACAATATCAGTACCTAACTTAATGGTTTCTTTATAATCTGTTGGCTCAATTTTAGATATCGTCATTTCCACTTTAAGAAAAGGCATGTTGTTATTTAAATTCCTTGGGACATTGACTATTAAATCTGCAACATCCATTCCCTCAAATACTTCTCCGTAAATGGAATATTTACCATCCAAATGGGGAGCATCTGCAACACAAATAAAAAATTGGGAAGTAGCACTATTTATATCCTGTGCCCTTGCGGCTGATAAAATTCCTCTAAGATGTTTAAGACTGCTGAATTCTGCAGTTACTCTTGTTTGTGAAGGATCACCGTATCCCCATGTGTCTTCAGACTTATCCCTCGAATTTGGGTCTCCACCCTGAATCATAAAACCTGGAATTACCCGATGAAAAGCAGTTCTGTCATAAAATTGAATAAAAACAAGACTGTCAAAGTTATGAACATGTTTTGGGGCTACTTCCGGGAACATCTCAACTTTGATCTCTCCAATCAATTCACCACCATGTGTAACAGAAATAAGATACCTTGGATTGTCTTCATCAGTTATTTGAATAATATCTTTTGTAAATGAAATATTTTAACTCAATATTACCACTAAAAAGATGAGTACAGTTTTTTTCATAATTTTTCCCTCATTGATTTATAATTTATTTTAAATATAAGAATAAATAATCAAAAATATACTAAAAATACTTACAAAATATTTTCCTGAACCGGTAATATGATAAAATAGAAAAATACTAATTAATGCGTTTCTCAACTATCTTTGTAAATCTTCTTCCTCAACTCCGTTTTTTCTGATTAACTCATTATTTGGTTAATGAACTGAATTCAAACTATTGAACAAATAGTTTATAAGAGTTAATTATGGAGTATAATATCCAAAAAAATAAAAAATTTAAAACTTGGAATTTTTTATTTTGAAAAATTGTGATTAAATTGTATATCATAATTTTTTTGAAATAATAATTAATGGGGACTTATGAAGGCAAATATCTGTAAGGGTACGATTACAGCACTTGTAACACCGTTTAAAAAGAATCTTGAGATTGACTTTGATGCATTGAAAAAACTGATTGACTTCCAAATAAAATCAAGAATTGATTCGATTCTGATAGCAGGAACTACAGGAGAAAGCCCTGCATTGTCAAATGATGAAAAATTAGAGCTTATAAGTAAGTCAATTGATTTTGTTAACGGAAAAATCCCTGTTATTGCAGGTACAGGTTCAAATAATACTAAGGACACTATAGCATTTACCAAGAAAGTTAAGGAAGTTGGTGCAGATGCAGCCCTTATCGTTGCTCCATACTATAACAAACCTACACAAGCAGGACTTTTTGAGCATTATAAAGCAATTGCTGAAAGTGTAGATTTGCCACAAATAATTTATAATGTACCCGGGAGAACTTCGATTAATATTTTTGCTGAGACTCAGCTTAGAATTGCTGAAGAATGTAAAAATGTTATTGGTACAAAAGAAGCCTCCGGGAACTTAGGGCAGATGATGGAGATTATTAAAAATGCTCCCCGAGGATTCAATGTAATCAGTGGTGATGATGCTCTTACTTTACCTGCTATATCAATTGGAGCTATAGGTTGTGTATCTGTACTATCGAATTTTGCCCCCGTCGAATTCGGGCGTATGATTCATTTTGCTCTTGACGGAAAATATGAGCAAGCAAAGAAGATACATTATAGTCTTTTAGATTTGATGAATCTAAATTTTATTGAATCCAGTCCTATTCCGGTTAAATACGTTCTCGCTCAGATGGGTTTTATAAAAGAAATACTTAGATTACCATTAGTAACTTTGCAATCACAAAATAAAACCAAACTGACCAATGCTTTAAAAAAGTCAGGTTTAAAAATTTAACAATAGTGTTTGAAAAATAAAATTCTTATTAAAATATGAATTCACATTACGAACAGCAAAAAGACACTTTTAAGCTTGTTGAAAAACTTGCATCGAGAAATTTTAAAAAAGAACTTGTTATGCTTAAATATCTTGTTCATGATATT
>CAZEHW010000187.1:3916-7240 GCA_964511865.1 uncultured Hyphomicrobiales bacterium
GAAGAATATGGGAATTAGAGCCCGAAACAGCTTCATATAAGTTGGTTTATCAAATTGGGAATGTTAGAAAAATACCAAGGGGATATTCAATTCCAATATCTGAACATCCCATTCTGCCAAGATTAATAAAAGAAAGAACAGTACTCAATTATGAAACCGACCCTATACTAAAAGAAAAAGGGATAGAAATATATTCGGTTACAGGGGTTGGAGATGTTATCAGATTGAAAATAGGCAAATTTTATAAATATGCATTAGGTTTCAATGCCCCCGAAATTTTACAATCATTTTACGAAACGCTCAATATCATCAACAGCGTTTCTAATATTGCATTGAAAGGAATAGCTTCTCAGCAAAAGCATAAGATAATCGAAAAAGATATTCTGAAAGCATCTGAGATACAGAGAAGTTTACAACCGGACCATAAATTGCAATTTCATGATTACGATATATACGGATTATGTTTGCCAGCACACTTTGTTGGTGGAGATTATTTTGATTATATCCTGCATTCAAATGAAGAAGAAGAACGTTTAAGCATAGTGGTTAGTGATGCAGCCGCGAGTGGTTTGCCGGCGGCTACTCAGGCATTGTTTCTCTCAGGTGCTATTAGGATGGGAAGTACATTTACATCAAGTATATCGAAATTCATATCCAAGTTGAATAACTTAATATGGGAAACATTTCCTTATGAGAGATTTGTAACATTATTTTATTGTGAGTTAACTCTATCTTCTAACAGACTTGTCCTATATGCTAATGCAGGACATTGTCCACCAATACATTACAGACCCACTACTGATACCTGGCAAAAATTGGATTCGACAGGAGGTTTTTTAGGTTTATTGGAACATCAGAAATTTGGGGTTGAAAATATTAGAATGCATCAAGGTGATATTCTTGTATTATATACTGATGGTATAACTGAAGCCAGAGATAAAGATGGTAATATGTACGGAGAAGATAGATTATATGAGGTAACAAAAAAACATCACCAGTCCACTCCTGAAGAAATTGCATTTGCAATAATTGAAAACGTTCAAAAATTTACAAGAGATTCAGACTTTAGTGATGACCAAACCTTAGTTGTCATAAAAAGGAAGATATAGATTAATAAGTTTTTTTATGTCAAGCTATTATATAAAATTGAAAAATGCTCTGTAAATGAAATTATCATTAATTTTCATTAAGCATGTATATCTTTTGTAAAATAAAATTTGTTTTGATATAAATATTTCTTTAAATTTCAAAAACGCAACATGAAATATTTGATTTATTAATAAGAAAAGCAAACATCCATATCTTAAAATCAGGGATGTTAAGATAATATAAAAAGAGTTTTTTTATAGCAACAATTTTTTTGAAAGGAATTATAAACCGGGAAAAATTATTTAGGAATAAAAACACAAATATATATTTTTTGTATTTTTTTAATTTAAATTAACTATTTCTTAACCAATTTAAGGGGAATTTATGGACTATATTAAAACCAAATCCCAACCCGTAACGGGATTTAGGAACAGGTTCCAAAAAAAACCACCTATTTTCCTAATAATTCTAAGCATATTTATTGCTTTGGTACTGATGTCAGGTAATGCACTGGCTCAGAAGGCTGAGATTAAAGGTAAGGTTGTTGATAAAACAACCGGTCTACCAATGATCGGAGCGACAGTTGCTATTCCATCCATAAGGGCTGGTGCAGTAACAGACAAGGAAGGAAATTTTGTATTCAAAGTTCCTGAAGGTAAGTTCAACATAAGGGCAAAATTTATCGGTTATGGTGATCTAACTAAGGAAGTTGTCTTGAAACCCGGTGAGACAGTTACAGTGAATTTCGAGCTTAGTTCGAGCGGAGTTATGACTGATGAAATTGTCGTAATCGGACTGAGCGGAGAAGTTGACAGAAACAGACTTGGCAACACGATTGGTTCCGTCAGCGGCAGGGAAGTTGCAAAAGTAATTTCTTCAAGCGCTATCGATGCAATCAGTGGCAGAGTTGCCGGTGTACAGGTTACGAGAAACAGTGGTACACCCGGTGCAGGTACTTACATTACTATGAGAGGAAGAAAAACTATAATGGGTAGTTCAGAACCTCTATATGTAATTGATGGTATTATTATGGATAATGATGCTTTGTATGACCCAAGCGGAACTAAACAGTTTGGCAATAGGGCGATTGACATCAATCCTTTGGATATCGAGTCAATGGAGATATTGAAAGGAGCTTCGGCGGCGGCAATTTATGGCAGTCAAGCTGCAAATGGTGTTGTGCTGATAACAACAAAAAGAGGTTCAATGTCCCCCGAAGGTAAACCTTCAAGAATTACTTATTCCAGTAGTGTTCAGGTTGACCAAAAATCCGGGAGCATTCCTTTGCAAACAACATATGGGCAGCGTATTCCTTTCAATGAAGAAACTCAAACACCGGGGTCAAGTGATTCTTATGGTGATAAACTTCCGGCAGGAACAAAAACATATGCACAAGATGAAGTACCATTCAGAACAGGTCTTTCACATGTTCAATCTTTGTCAATCTCTGGTGGTGTGCCACAATTTGACTATTTAGTTAATGGAACGATTGAAGGAATTCAGGGCTTTGTAGAAGGTTCAAACTACGACAGAGCAAGTGTTCGTGCAAATTTGGGTATGTCATTATTGCCTGGTGTTACACTTCAGACAAATAATAATTACATTTCTATAAACAATGATTTGCCTCAGGATGGTCCAAATCCTTCAGGAATTTTATTGGGAGCACTTAGATCTCCACCTGAATTCGATAATTCCGACTATCTTTACCCTGACGGTACTCAAAGAAGATTTGCCAGCTATGATAATCCTATTTGGACAGAGAAAATGAATACCTACAATTCTCAAATAGAAAGATTTTTACATAGTACGGATATTAAATGGAAACCATTTTATTGGGTAACATTAGCCGGTAATTTTGGTATGGATAATTACACTTATGCCAATATTGAAAGATTGGCTGTTGGTGCTGCAAACTCACCAAACAGAAGTGGTTACATAAATCATCAGACTATCACAACAAACCAAATGAATTTAGACCTAACAGGAACTGTTTCACAATCATTTCTTGATGACCAGTTGCAAACGAATTTAGTATTTGGAAATCAGACTATTTGGTATGAAAATACTAATGATTGGGCAGATGCTGTCGAAACTTCTTCGTTCTATGACCAGGTTTCAGCTGGTGCGACAAAAGACGGAGGTTCGGATTTATATCAAAAGAAAACTGTTGGTTTGTTTGCACAGTTAACATCTACTTTGTGGAATAGAATTTCATTAACATTAGCAATACGAAGA
>CAZEHW010000188.1:0-7196 GCA_964511865.1 uncultured Hyphomicrobiales bacterium
ACATACAATCCGACTGTTGCCGGTGCATATACCGTTGAAATTATGGATGAAAACGGCTGTAAAAATATATCTGAGCCTTATTTTCTTGACGGATTTTCGGTTAGAGATGAATTGCTAATTCGGGATAATTTAATTTATCCTCAACCTGTTACCGATAAAATTTATTTTAAAATGGACTTTGATGATTGTATCGAAATGAGTATTTATAACGTAATAGGATTCCGCATAATAAATAAAGTTATTTCACCACCCGAAATAAGAGAAGGTATTGATGTCTCTTCCTTAAATATGGGTATTTACTTTGTTGCAATTAAGATTGGTGAAACAAATAAGGTATTCAAATTTATAAAGGAATGATAAAGAAGTTAATATTAGTCAGCGTTGTTTTGTTTGCAAGCTATTCAGTTACAATATCACAGAAGGTTGTGGATTATGAGGTCGATGGTAACAGATTAACAGTTAAGTGTCAAGGGATAGAATATAAAATAGAAGCATATACGGACAAGATAGTAAGAATTGGTTCACTGGACTTTGAGTCTGGTGAAAAGGACAGTTCTTTTACTGTTATTTTGAAACGGGAAAATGTTAATGTCAGAATTGAAGAAACCTCAGAGGGACTTATTTACAGAACAGACTCGCTTACTTTAAAGATTTCGTCAGATTACTTCGGAATTGAATTTATAAAAGACGAAAGGGTGCTGACTAAACATATAAAAAACAGTTATTTCAAGTCGGGAGATATTAAAGGAAATTACTTTTCTTTAGATGAAGAAGAGGGTATATACGGACTGGGATTGAAAGCAGTAGATATTAACCGTAGAAACCTGAATACGATATTGTATAACCAGAATTTATTTGGCTACGAGGAAGGAGAAAGCTGGCTGAACAGCAATGTTCCCTTATACATTTCATCAGGTCATTATGCAATGTTTTTTGATAATCATGCACTTCATTATTATAGCGCTGATTTATCATCACCAAATACTATAAAATATAATGTAAACTCCGGAAATATGAATTATTTCTTCATAGCAGGAAATCATTATGGGGAATTAATGAGTTCATATTATAAGCTGACCGGTCAACAACCCTTGCTCCCGAGGTGGTCATGCGGATTTATGTTGTCAAAGAATTCGTATGGAAATCAGGAAAATTGCATGAAGATTGTGAATGCAATGCTTCAAGGGGAGTATCCTTTAGATGGATTGGTGTTTGATTATTCATGGTTTGGATATGCAGAAAAAATGGGAAATTTTACTTGGGAAAGTTCTGAATATCCTTTTCCCACCAAGCTTATATCGGATTTTAAAAAGAAAGGTATTAAATCAATATTAATCTCAGAGCCATTTATAGCGCAAAAATCGGAGAATTATTCAGAAGCTGTAGAAAAGAATTTATTTGTTAAAGATATAAATAATGAAGAACCCTCTGTGAATATACTTGGAGCAGATGTAGTCTTACTGGACATATTTAAAAAGGAAACGAAGGAATGGATTTGGGAGAAATATGATGATAGAATTAAAGATGGTATCGAGGGTTGGTGGATTGATTTGATAGAACCGGAATTTCAAGATGGAAGCTGGAAATTTGAAATCGGAAAAGGTTTGGAACATCACAATATATATTCGCTAATATGGGCAAAAAATCTATATGAAAACTACCGCGAAAAATATCCTGCAAAAAGACCGTATTTAATGTATAGAGCCGGCTGGGCAGGTTCCCAAAGATATGGCTCAATACTGCTTTGCGGTGACGAAGCAAGAAGCTGGAAGGCATTGAAAGGTCAGATACCAGGAATGTTAGGTATGCAGATGAGTGGTTTACCCATCTTCTCAACTGATATTGGAGGATTTTCAGGATATGAGATAAACTCAGAACTATATATCAGGTGGTTTCAGTTTGGAACATTTACTCCAATAATGAGATTGCATATGGGCGGTACAAGCCGTGTCGAGCCCTTCAACCATAACATAAGAACGCAAGAAATAGTGAGGGATTTCATTAAATTAAGGTATAGAATGCTTCCCTACAATTATACAATATTTTGGGAAAATTCAGAATTTGGAGTCCCCCCTGCCAGACCAATGAATTATTATTATGATGATGTAAAATTCAGAAATACAAATGACCAGTATTTTTGGGGTAAAGAACTATTAGTTGCTCCAGTAGCCGACACAAATGTTAGAGAGAGAGATGTTTTTCTTCCTGAAGGTAAGTGGATTGACTTCTGGACAAAGGAGATATACCAAGGAAATTCAAATATAATGGTAGCTGCTCCTCTGGAAACAATACCCATATTTATTAAATCAGGAAGTTTTATGCCATTCATACCTCAAATATATAACACGGATGATTACAGAGGAGATACCCTACTTATCGAATATTATCCCGATATTGAAAATCCGCTAACAGAATATACAATTTACGAAGACGACGGACACACAGCAGAAACAAATAAAACCGGTCAATTTCAGTTGATTAAATTTTTTGGTAAAGTACAAACTGATTCAATATTAATAACACAAACTACAACCGGTCAATATCCTGAAATGCCTCAATCAAGAGAAATATTCTTAAAAATTTATTATCCAATAAACAAAGATTTTGATATAAAGATTAATAACCAAAAAGTCGAAAAGGCACTAACTCAAGAGATATTTAGTTCATTATCTGAGTCATACTATTTCGAAAGAGATAATAATATTCTGGAAATACATTATCGCAGTATAAATAATGACAATGAAATTATCATAGCCGGGGTAACAAGCAATATTGACGATTCATGCGAATCAAAAAAAATAAAAATATATCCTCAACCCGGAAATGAATACATTAATTTAGAAATCTGCGGACTTAATAAAGGAAAATACAGTTTAACAATCTTCAACACCGAAGGCAGAAAAATATATGATAATATTGATATCAATATAGCCGATGAACAAAGTTATTACTTATTAGATTTAAATAAATACAATAAAATTAAAATCAGCGGAGTATATTATATACATATTTTTGGAGATGACTTTGAGGATACTGTAACTGTCAGAGTAGTCAGGTGAATTAATTCAACTTACTCCCTTAAGTTAACATACTTGAGGACAATTTTTTCCACTGTAGATAAAGTATCATTCAAATTATCATTAATTATATCAAAATCAAATTGTTCTCTGAGTTTCAGCTCCATTTTAGCTCTGGAAAGACGAAGTTCGATTTGTTCAGCCGTCTCGGTACTCCTCTTCGTCAATCGTGCTTTTAGCGCATGAATATCAGGAGGAGATAAAAAAATGAGTATAGAGTCATTAGGATAAATTCTTTTAATAGATAATGCTCCTTTAACATCAATATCAAAAAGTAAACATAAGCCGGTTTGCTTGGCTGTCACAATTTCAGATTTTAAAGTACCGTAAAAATTACCAAATATTTCTTCGAACTCGACAAGCTCATCATTAGCAATTTTCTGTAAAAAAGTCTCTCTCGATAAAAAATAATAATCCTTTCCATCAATTTCATTAGGCCTCATTTGTCTGGTCGTTGCAGAAACCGAAAATTTAATATTTGAATATTTCCCAAGTAAAAACCTTGCCACCGTAGACTTTCCACCACCACTCGGTGAAGATATTACTAATAAACTCTTATTCATTATTACCCCTCAAAATAAAATCAAAGCCTTCTGCCTTCCCATCAATATTATTTCTCGGAAATATTCCAAAAATCCTGCATAGCAAAAGGTAAATATCAATGTTTTGCAAAGTTTCGGTTTTATAGTTAACCTTAAAGGATGGACCCATTGCATAAAAAACTCCGTGCATAGATAGTTCCTTATTGTCATATCCCTGTAACGACTTAAGCCCCTTTGTCCTTTCTGCCGAACTTTTGTCAACCAGAAACCAACCCGGCTTTGCTAAAACAAAAATTGGAGATATATACGGATGTTTTGAAAAATTTAAATGTTCCGGTATATCCTTCCGTAGATAAACACTATAATTCCCATCATGTGATTTAAGAGAATCATAAATCTCCTCAATAACATTAGCGTTACAATCAATCATCATGAAAGCACCATAATTCTGTAATTCATACCTTATCCCCGTTAATATCTCGTCAATATTGATGAAATTATTACTGTCAATATCCAGGTTTCCATGGTCTGATACAATAATGATATTTGTACTGTCAAATAAATTAATTGCCCTAAGGCGTTCAAAAAAATAACCCACTATAGAATCTATCAACACAAGACTGGCTCCTAATTCATCAGATTCAGTTCCATACAAAAGTGATTTAATGTCAGCTTCTTCAAAATAAAAACTTATGAATTTTGGTCTTTCATCATAATCCATTTCAAGCCATTCAAATCCCTCATCTATCCTGTCGAAATACGAAACACTGCCGTCGAATTCAATCAAATAATCAGGATTTTTAAGCTCATCTTCAAGTTCAGGACAAGTCCAATAACAACTGCCTGTCTTAACTCCTTGCCTTCTGCAAGTTTCAAAAAAGTTCTCGGCTATATACCATTTACTTAATTTCCTTGACCCCTTTGAATTACTTGAAAAGTAATCATGATAAAAAGGATCCTTAAATGAATTGACAATAATACCGTGATTCACAGGATACATGCCAGATAATATTGAATAATGATTAGGCAAAGTTGTTGTTGGAAAAACCGGTTTCAAAGAAGAAGCTTTTACTCCATGCACTTCAATATATTTAAAATTTGCAAGTTCCTTGCTTTTAATATTAGGAAAAAGAGTATCCTCATTCGTAATTCGTAATTCGTAATTTGTAATTAACTCCTGTCTGCCGTCTGCTGTTTGCTGTCTGCCAAAATCACCCTGAGCTTGTCGAAGAGTGTCATCATTCATAATTCGTAATTCGTAATTCGTAATTAACTCCTGTCTGCCGTCTGCTGTTTGCTGTCTGCCAAAATCATCCTGAGCTTGTCGAAGAGTGTCATCATTCATAATTCGTAATTCGTAATTCGTAATTAACTCCTGTCTGCCGTCTGCTGTCTGCTGTCTGCCAAAATCATCCTGAGCTTGTCGAAGAACAGAATTTTGTACATATTTACTAAAAATACTTTCAAAATCATATCTTAATCCGTCAAAGGAAATTAAAATTGTATAAGGTACACTACTGTTAGATTTCTCATTAGATTTATCTGATATTTCTACTTCAGAAGTTGAATTAACAGATGTTAGTGAGGCAGAATTACCTGAGTTCATCAAAGTATCACCCGGTAAAGAAGAAAAAGCAGTAAAGGAAGATAAAATAATTATTAAAATAAATATAAAAATATTAACTTGTTTTAAAATATATGATATAATCTTTGTATTTCTATCAATGACAGTTAAAAAATCAATGTTATTTGAAAATAGTCTAAAGAAATATCTTAAAGTATATAAAGACATAATCATTTCTTGCAATACTTAGAATAAAGACCGATAGCTCTTGAAAGACCATAAGACATAGCCATAGAAAAATCCTGACAAGCCTCATCCTCCTCACCAATCCCGTATTTCGCAATTCCTCTGTTACAATATGCTTCCTTATGATTCGGATTTAATTCCAAACATTTATTATAATCCACTATTGCTTCGTTTAAAGAGTCAAGCTCCATTCTTACATTTGCTCTGCCAAAATATGCTTCAACAGAATTTTCATCTTTGGATAAAACCAAATTAAAGTCTTCATAAGCACCCTGATAAGCTTTATTTGATAATCTGGCTGTACCTCTGTCCCTGTATGCTTCCAAAAAATCAGGTTTGTAATTAATAGCATCTGTAAAATCTTGAATAGCACCTACATAACTTTTATTCTTATTTTTGGAATATCCTCTATAATAATAAGCATAAGCATCATTAGGGACTAAATCTAAATATTTCGAAAAATCCTCTATTGCACCATGGTCATCCGCTAAATTTTGTTTGGCTAATCCTCTATTATAATATGCATCAGTTCGTTTAGGTTCTAATGATATGACATTATTTAAATCATCTACAGCACCCTGATTGTCCTTAAGTTTTGCTTTAGCCAATGCTCTGTTATAATAAGCATCTACATCGTCAGGATTAAATCTTATAGCTTTGTTATAATCAAATATAGCATCCTCATACTGCTCGTTTCTTTGTTTCTCAATCCCTCTATATCGGTAAGCAGAAGCATTAGAAGAATCTAACTTGATTGATTTCTCAAAATCATTAAAAGCTGATTGGTATTTACCTATTTGCGATTTAGCAATCCCCCTATTCAAATAAGCAATAGCATTATTTGGTTGTAATCTGATAACCTGATCAAAATCATATATACAACCGGGAAAAGCTCCAAGCTTTCCTCTTATACCTCCTCGATTCAGATAAGCATCCACATGATTTGTGTCATATTGTAAAGCTAAGTCAAATTGAACTAAAGCATCCATCATATTTCCTTGTTCTGAATAATAGACACCGATATTATAATACGCATCTGCAAACTTCTTATCATACTCAAGAGCTTTCTGCCAACTTTGTAAAGCTCCCTGAATATCCCCGGTCTGTTTTTTTAGTACACCTATTGAATAGTATGTCGCCGGATCCTTCGGCTCCATTTCCAAAACAGTATTAAAATCTTCCATTGCCTTGTCATATTTTTCTAATTTCATATACGCATTGGCTCTGTTGTAATATACTAAAGGTTCATCTCCATAAACATTTATTGAAGATGTGTATTGACTTACTGCCTCTTCATATCTGCCTTCGCTGTAGTACTTGTTCCCATCAAGATAATATTGCTTGTAAGACTTCCCTCTCTGAGAAAAAGAAATCTCACTCATTGTTATAAGTACGATTATTATAAGTGATGAAAATATTATTTTTTTCATTTTTACAACTTTATTATTAATAATTATGTTAAAATAATTAATTATCAATAAATAAAAAAATTTTCATTCATTTAATCCTATTTTTCAGTTTCAATGAACGACTAATATCCTAAAAGCCTAAACCCCTAATCTGTTAATAACCTTTTTGTGGAATATTTAAACTGCTGAATAATTCTATCAATTCATCAATTTTCTTTCCACCCAAATCTCCTACTCCGTGTTCCCTTACAGATAATGTTTCATTTTCTACTTCCTTTTTACCGATTATAAGTGCAAATGGAATTTTTTGTTGCTCCGATTCGGCTATCTTTCTATTAACTTTTTCACTTCGCAAATC
>CAZEHW010000189.1:0-3813 GCA_964511865.1 uncultured Hyphomicrobiales bacterium
TCGGCAACACTTCTGAATGGTCAACCCAAGGAGGACCTATTCTACCAACAAACAATTGTTCATTTAAAACGAAATTACACGAATCACCGGGTGCCCCAGGATTAGCTATAATATCCACCGTATCTTTCCAAGGTAAATATATTTGTCCATCAGGTCCAAGCTGATAGTCATTCATAATAGACTTATTCGGATTTTTTATATTTCCGAATGTTTTGTTCAAGTCATAAAACCTATATTCACTATTCTGAATTGATTCTTCAAAATCATAATCCAAATTGTATTGCCTACCCCAAACAAATATTTTTTTTGAATCTGTTGAAAATTCCAATCCCGATGAAACCAATGAATCAATCTCGAATCCAGTAAGTTCAGGTTTTAATAATATCGGATTTTTAGTTAAGCCAGAGTTATTATCGAAATCAAGTATCAAGACAATGGGAGCCAACTTAAAAGCGGGTGAACTAAAATTATATACATACGTAAAAGCAATTTTGTCGCCATTAGGAGAAAATTTAATTTTGGGGATAAATCTTGCACCATGGTTTATACCGAACCACTTTGAATAATTAGAACTTTGATGTGATGGGTAAATACCCATATTTCTCGCATGATAAAAGAAAATACCTCGTGTAGCTTCGTCGAGAGTTGCAAGCCAAAAATCTTTTCGGTTGCCATGTCTTGTTGCAGCAAGCATATAGGGATGAGCATGCTTGTGTAAAAGTTTTTTTGAATCCCATAATTCACCCTTGCCTTTGTTATTCTTCATGTCAAAGGTTTGGTAATACAGAACCATTTTATCCAAATTCTTTCCAATCGTATGAATAACATAATACAAACTATCCGTTTCGGGTTTGGGAATTATCAAAGTCGAACCGTTAATTATGTTTTGAGTTGTTCTGATTTTTGTACTGTCCTTTTTTAAAGTATCGTTTAAGATAGCCAAGGTATCATGCAAAAAGTTGAAAAGGTAATCACCATTCGTGTACATTAGTAGTTTACCATTACTGTCCGAAATTGTTGAACAAGCATCGGGACCCCATAACTTTGAAAAATTTATCCTTTGTGGAAGCGTATCCTGAGTATTAAATGACAAACCAAGTTTCGTTCCAAAATACCAATTATATGACTCTTTCTGTGATAATAGATTTGAACAAATTAAGAAAAATAATATCAAGACAATTGATGATTTTTTCAAAAGTTGAATTTGTGAAACTATTTTTCTTTTAAATAAACACATAATATTTAATTCTCTTAGCTCTTATTGAACTAAATTATCAATAAGTTGCAAGAAATACAAATAAAAAAAAATAATTTCGATGATGTCTCCCCAAAAAAAACATTCCGAAAGTTCAATTCTTACTTTACAAACTTTATAAACTTTCTACTTTTCAACTTTCTATTGAACCCATCCTTCGACAAGCTCAGGATAACTTTTTATAAACTTTATAGACTTTTCTGCTTTTTACCTTTAAACTTTGCACTTTTAGCTAATTTAATTACTTCTCCTCTTTCGGTGGTTCACCTAAAAGTAAATGTCCGGGATTTTCAGTAAAAGCTCTTAAAGTTTTCTTGAGTTGCTTGTTGGTTGCCTGCAATTCCATCAATGTTTCATTCAAAGAAAACATAACTTCTTCCCCGCGATATCCAAGAACATTTATAATCTTTTTTGTATGATTCATCGTAGTATCGAATTGAGCAAAAGCATAATCCACTTTATGTGTTAACCTCATTGACTCAAACTCTTTATTAAGCTTCTCTCCAAACGTAACCAATTGTTCGGAAGATTGGAGCAACTTATAGCTGGTGCCTTCAATATTGGCAATGAAGTTTGATTGTTCAGCATTCATTAAAATATTTTCAAGATGCAGGGCAGATTCATTGAATCTGGTTATTGTGGAATGTAATTCCTTGTTTTCAAAAAAAGCAGAAGCCGAATTCAAAAACCTAATCGTTTCTTCAGAAATTTCTGTGACTTTTAAAAGTCTTAAATTATTCATAACCTCACGCATAGCAATTTCGATTTCTTCTATTCCCGAAGGAGATGATTTAATCAGTTTATAAGTTGGAACAAAACTCATTGCCGGATAAGCATCCAATAACTCCGGATTTGTAGGATAGCTCAACTGAAGGAATTTACCACCTGCAAGACCAGCGTATTCAGATTTAATTCTTAATTTTCTATCAATTTGAATTTTACGGTCAATCTGCATCACAACTTCAACTAATTTTCCATCTGGAGCAACTCCGATTCTATCAACTGAACCAATGGGTACTCCAAGATATTTAACAGGAGAGCCCTTTTCCAGGCCCTCAACAGAACCGTCGAAATAGGTAACATAGTATGCGGTTTCCTTCAAAAATTGAGTTTGACCCAACCATACTACAGTGCCAATTAGAATCAGAACACCTATCAAAACAAATGCTCCGATTAAAAACGAACTTGAAATTTTCTTCTTCCTTGCCATTGTATCACCTATATTATTTTCATTTTTTCAAATTACAACTAAAGTAAACGAAATCAATTATGCTAATCTGTTAAAAAACTTATAAACGTATTCATTGTCCTTGAAGTTTTGTAATTCTTTTACAGTTCCTCTAGCAATAATCCCTTTTGAACTTCCATCAAGCATAATAATATTATCTGAAATATTCAATATGCTTGCTAAATCATGAGTAACAACAATCATTGTTGTACCTAAAGAACGATTAATATCTTTAATCAGTTCATCGAGTGCTGCAGCATTCACAGGGTCCAAACCCGAAGCAGGTTCATCAAAACATAGAATATCAGGATTCAATACCATGGCTCTCGCAATTGCCGCTCTTTTTTTCATACCGCCACTCAGTTCAGAAGGAATATAATTTTCATACCCTCTGAGACCAACCGCCGATAAATTCAAATCAATCAAATCATCAATTCTTTTAGGACAAACCTTGGTATAAGATTCAAGCATTAATGCCATATTATCTCCAATATCCATAGAGGCAAACAATCCGCCTGATTGAAACATAACACCAAAATTCATTAGTATTTTCCTTCGTTCCTCTCCTTGAGAAGCTGTTAAATCTTTACCATTGATTAATATTGTACCTTCTGTTGGTCTTTCTATTCCGATTATCTGACGCATTAAAGTACTTTTACCACAACCACTGCCTCCCACTATAACAAAAATTTCTCCTCTTTTTACTTCAAGATTAATATTCTCGAGTATAACTCTATCGCCATAAGATACAGACAGGTTTTTAACTTCTATTATTGGTTTTTCAATCATTTTTTTAATTCTATATTCCTAACATTGAAAAAATAAATGTAAAAATGGCATCAAAAATGATAATTAGAAATATTGAGATAACAACTGAAGTAGTAGTATATTTTCCAACACTTTCAGCGCCTCCTTTTACCTGCGTTCCCATAAAGCATCCAACAGTTGCTATCAAAAAACCAAAAAATATAGATTTACCAATACCTGTAAATACATCTGAAAAACCTATTGCTCTGTGCAGTTGGTTAAAGTAACCTGATATTGTAATATCAAGAGTTGATATACCTGCAACCAATCCACCCAGTATTCCTGAAATATCGGTAATTAAAACCAAAATTGGCATTACTATCATCACAGCTAAAACTCTTGGCAGTACCAAAAAATAATAAACATCAAATCCCATTGAACGCAATGCATCAAATTCCTCTGATACTTTCATCGTTCCTATTTCAGCTGCAAAAGCAGAACCTGACCTGCCTGCTACCAATATTGCAGTCATCAATGGAGCTAACTCTCTTGTGATGGATATACCAATAAGGTCCGCTATATA
>CAZEHW010000189.1:3823-7189 GCA_964511865.1 uncultured Hyphomicrobiales bacterium
CTCCAACTAAACTTAATTGGATAGCACCCTGATACCCTGAGATTAAACCAATTAGGAATACGATTAAAAAAGTAATTGGAACTGCATTTACACCGGTTTGAGTAAAATGGAACGGGAAATCTTTCCACCTCATTTTTCTTGGACTTATAAATAAAGAAAACATTTTCAACAATAATGTCCCTAAGAACTCTACAAAGAAATAAGCATTCTTAAAAAAATCTCTTGTTGAATTTCCAATATTTGAAATCCAAATAAACCAAAATGAATATCTTCTTAAATCATAACCTACAATACCTTTTGGAGTAAGTATATCGTAAAAATGACTCATTTCTTTTGATAAATTGACAGTTGAAAATTTTGTTTGGGTTATTGATAACTCTCTTTTTATGGCATCAATAAAAACAACAAGATAGCTATCATAATCACTCAATAAAGAAAAATCAATCACAAATTTCCCTTTGCCTTCAAGGTATTTAAAGCTCAATGTGAATTCATCATAAATATGTGCGTTTTCCAAAATCATCGGAACGATTGGTTGTAAAGTATAAACATCATCATCAACGATGATGTTATAATTCTCCCCATTTATATTTTTAAAACTCATAAATTTTATTCCATGATTTTATGAAATCTTTACTAAACAAACTTACTTAGTACCAGACAATTATATAAAAATAAAAAAATATTAAATAAAAAAGTGATTTTTTTATTATTTTATTTTTATATTTATAAGTTAATTTTTTGTTATGTTTATAAAACGTTCTTTAATGATGGCAACTGAAGAGGATAAAAATGAAAAATTTGCATTAAGCAAAACCAAGACAATAACCGGTTCGAGACGTCTTGCAAGAGAAAAAGTAATGCAGATTTTAATGTCAACTGAAGTTTCGGAAATATCCTGGGAAGAAAATTTTTCTCATATATTTTTCCGAAAGTTCAATTTTGGTGATAAAGAAGAAAAATCCACCAAACTTTTAACCAATGATGAAATATATGAAATCGAATCCGACATTCCGATTAAATGGGATGAAGAGGAAATTCAATTCGGAAGGGACCTTGTTAGGTTAACCATTGAAAACAAGTCCATTATTAACGAATTAATAACAGAACATACTGCCAATTGGCATTTGGATAGAATAGCTAAAATTGACATCTTATTAATGCAAATTGCCATTACTGAGCTTTTACATTTTAAGGAAATCCCAACTAAAGTTAGCATTAATGAAGCTATAGATATAGCCAAAAAATACTCAACACATAAAAGCGGAACATTTATAAACGGAATTTTGGATTCTATCTATATTCAACTCAAAAACGACAACCTTATCGAAAAGTTAGGCAGAGGTCTTATAGAAAATTCTGATTCCGGAATAAAGAAAGTTATTGAAAAAGAATAATTTAACAATTTTCATTTAATAATACAATTTTCAAATATTAAATTCCACATTCCTAATTTCTAATTCCTTATTATCCATTAATAACCTACATCCTAAACACTCCGTACTTCTGGTCAGGTATTGGTGCATTCAAAGCCATTGATATACCAAGAGCCAAAGCATTCCTTGTATCAATCGGGTCTAAAATTCCATCGTCCCAAAGTCTTGCACTTGCGTAATAAGGACTGCCTTCATGCTCGTATTTTGCAAGAATCGGCTCTTTTATAGCATTTATTTCTTCATCAGTCAAAGTTTTTCCGTTTGCTTCGAGTTGATTGATTTTCACGGTTGCCAAAACTCCCGCCGCTTGCTCACCACCCATAACAGCTATTCGCCCATTAGGCCACATCCACATTAGGTTAGGATAGTAACCACGTCCGCACATGGCATAATTGCCTGCCCCATTTGAAGCACCAATTATCACAGTAAATTTTGGAACCTGAGCATTAGCTACTGCATGAACCAATTTAGCTCCATTACGTGCAATACCTCCATGCTCGTATTGTTTTCCAATAATGAAACCGGTAATATTCTGTAAAAATAAAAGAGGAATTTTCCTGTTTGTACAAAGCTCAATAAAGTGTGCTCCCTTAACAGCGGATTCAGAGAAAATAACACCATTATTTGCTAAAATTCCAACCGGATATCCCATAATCCTTGCAAAACCTGTAATAAGAGTAGTTCCATAAGTTTCCTTAAATTCCTGAAAACGGCTGCCGTCAACCATTCTCGCAATTACCTCACGGCTGTCGAAAGGTAAACGGACATTCGGAGGTAATACTCCATACAATTCATGCGAGTCATAAAAAGGGTCTTCCGGAGCAACTCTTCCAATTTCAAATTTATCCTGATAACCGAAATTTTCTACAATATTTCTTGTAATTTCCAAAGCATGTTCGTCGTTTTGAGCTAAATGGTCACTTACACCTGATATTCTATTATGCACGTCTGCCCCACCTAATTCCTCATCGGTAACAATCTCACCGGTTGCGGCTTTGCAAAGTGGAGGTCCACCGATGAAAATGGTTGCCTGATTCCTAACCATGACGGTTTCATCACTCATTGCAGGGACATAAGCACCACCTGCCGTACAAGAACCCATAACAACTGCAACCTGAGGAATACCTGCCGCAGAAAGCTTTGCCTGATTATAGAATATATTTCCAAAATGGTCTTTGTCGGGAAAAACTCCATCCTGCAATGGTAAAAATACTCCCCCTGAATCAACAAGATAAATACAGGGTAGGCGGTTTTGCATTGCTATTTCCTGAGCCCTTACGTGTTTTTTCACTGTTATGGGATAATATGTCCCACCTTTTACAGTGGCATCATTTGCAACAATCATACATTCCCTGCCTTTTATAACACCTACTCCACAAACCACTCCCGCACAGGGAGCATCGTTGTTGTACATATCATAAGCGGCAAATGGCATGACTTCCAGGAAAGGAGTGTCCTTATCACAAACCATTTTTATTCTGTCCCTGACAAGAAGTTTCCCCCTGTCCAAATGTTTTTGACGGGCTTTTTCGGTGCCGCCAAGTTTTAATTTCTCATAACGTTCTTTAAGTTCATTAACAACAGAAAGCGTGTGTTCATAATTCCTTTTGTAGTCGGCACTCTTGGTCGAAATTTTAGTTTTAATACGGTTCATAATTCTTCCCTAATTATTCCTTCAATGATGATGCAATCTTTTTAAAATCATTTATCAGTTTATCTTTATTTTCCATCAAAGTCCATGAAATTATATTATAAAAATGGGTTTGAGACTCTATTACTGTAACAAGGTAAAATAAATTCATATTTTGTACCATGCCGTCAACCTGACCTTGAAAAGCCGGTAATTGCCCTGCTTTGCTGTCTTGTTCAGATATTATATGAATGCTGTCAATCCCAAAACTTTCAATAAAGAATTTATAATATTCTTGTG
>CAZEHW010000190.1:0-7159 GCA_964511865.1 uncultured Hyphomicrobiales bacterium
AACAGTAGGGAGGACTTTACTGTCAAATGCAACATAACATTTAAAATCTCCGACATATTGAGTTTTCACTTCATATCGCATAGGGTATAGGACCGGAGCTTTTTCAACAAAATCACAATTAACCGGAGGACAATCAAAACGTTCAACAGTTATCGTGCTGTATAAGAAAGCATCAAGTCTTTCAAAATTCATACTCACGCCGGTAATTTGTCCGGTCTTATTAAAAGTATAATCATTGCCTTCTAATATTTCACTCAAATCAACCGATGCAACAGCATCACACATTGTCGTATCAAATTTATAGGAACGATAACTTATCAGACTTTTTGGTATCGACATTTCAAAAACAATTTCGTTATTAGGAGTTACTTCAGTCATTGTTCTTGCAAATTTACTACCCACCATAGCCCAACTGATAAGAGTGTTACCATTGGGGAGTCTTTGTGCCGCCCCTCCGAAATTGCAAATTATATCGGGGTCATGTCTATACTCCCAAACTAAAGTTGCTGTCTTATTTATCTCGTCTAACTGATATTCAACTGCCCTCGAAAAAGCTGGAGATTTTCTCATTCCATTATCAAATAAAAGTAAATTACCATTGGGCAAACGGTGAGCGTAATGCTGGAAAGAAAAATAATTCGAAGTATTTTCTTCATGCTCGTTGATAAAAGTAAATTCATTGTTTCTTCCTCCTAAACGCCAAATAAATTCCCCTGTAGTCCTGTTTACTTTCACTATTTCATTTGTTGTTGGAAATGAAAAAATATAATTTCCGTCCCAGTCCGGGAATCCTGAATTACCTCTTGCCTGGTCATAAGTATTTGCTTGCAGGGCATAAGGTACAAAATCATCTAAGGACATCTGATCTAAACTTCGCCATTGAAACACAACATTTTTCTCTGCATCAAGCTCCTGATAAATTGTCCCAATTACTCTTGAACTTGGATTTGCATTATATTTTTCTGATAAATCCATCATCACAGCTTCCCATGCATTAATAAAGTAATGCCCGTTAGGTAGAATTTGGAACTCATGAAAATCTGCTGTATAGCCATTACCGCACTGAATGCTATCGACGATTTTACAATCAGAATCAACAATATAATGTATAACATCAATACCAACACTTATTTCAGGATTGATACAACTTGCAAAAGAATAAACTCCATTTGGATTCATTTTGAAATCTGCAGCTCCCAAAGGAGCTTTAGCATAATTAACAACTTCTCCGCTATTATTCAGCTTCATAATATAAGAGCCATACTTACTATTCGTATTCAATCTCGAAGGAAAAGTAATCTCTGCATTTGATAAAAATATCATTCCGGGCGCCGGATGGCTTATTGAGTCAATAGTAATTGTTGGAAAATTTTCAGGTAATTCAATCGGTTCTAATAATGTAACACCATATTGGTTTTCATATAAATTGGCAGAATTCAATTTATCTACTGAATTGATAATTATTTGATAATTATCATTACCTTGAAGAATATTTGTATTTAATAATAAAAGTAATGTCAATAATATTATCCTTGTTCTCATTCCTCTTTATTCTGTTTATTTGAACATATTATTTAAACAAATTACAATAACTGAAAATTTAGATTTATTACAATTTGGATTTTGTTAAAATTTGTAAGCTTTTTAAATTTTCAAAATTTCTAATTGACAACCGTCATTGTTTTTGTCAAAGACAATCCCCCAAATTGAAGACGGTAATAATATTGACCTGATATTAAATGTGATGCATTCCAATTTATTTTATAAGAACCTTCAGCTAGTTCGTTATCTATTATGGTGGCTACTTTATCTCCAATTACATTGAATACATTTAAAGTTACCTTACCCCGATATGGAATTTGAAATCCTATTTCTGTTATATCCGAAAACGGGTTTGGAAAATTTTGCTCCAAATTATAACCTGATAAATTCCCACCGATAAAGTGAATACCGGTATTTGGGTCAGCAATTGAAAAGAAATCACTGCTTTCATTCAACAATTCGTTATTCTTTAAACTTATTACTCGGATTTTATAATCTGTATCAAATGGAATAAAATCAGGTATAACCCATGAAAATCCACCAGTTGGGCTAAACAAAGAGTCAATAATTACATGATACAGTAACCCACCTTTATATAGTTCTATTTTAACATTATCTGTTTCATTTTTATCCCATCTAATTATTTTTCTCGATAAATCCCTGTACCATTTTTCTCCTCCGTCAGGAACTTTAATATCAATAAACGAAGGAACTGTAGAAAAGAACCTGCTATCAGACCAATCACCATTTTTATCCCCATTAACTAACCTTACTCTCCACCAGTAAGTACTTTCGGATTCTAAGTTTTCAAAGTTATAATTAACAGCTTGCAAATAATTTGTATCAACTAAAATTTGATTGAAATCTTTATCTTTTGCTATTTGCAAATTACAACCTGTAAAATATCCATGGGGACTCCATGAGAGTTTAACAGTAGTATTTTGACTTAGTTTTGCATCATTTTTTGGATAAATCAAGAGAGTTTCCCCTGATTCTATTTCCTGCTGTGGTAGTCCAAAAATAAATTCACCAAAATCGGAGGTATTTATTACAAGTTCTCCGGTATTTTCATCATAAGTGGTTTCCAACTGCTCAAATACACCTGTCCCGGGTTTATCTCTTCTGTAAACTTTCCATTCTTGAGTGTTATAATTGATACCAAGGCAAGACAAATTAAAACGTGCTTCTACATCAACTGAAATCAATCCTCTTACTGTTACCAATAATCTTATTGGATAAACTACTGGAGCTTGATTGTCAACAAATTCAGGATTTAATGGTGCGAAAAAGTATTTATTAACAAAAATCATCGGGTAGAAAATTTCCTGTAAATCATTAATTTTCATTTTTGTACAGGTAATCTGAGAACCTTTATTGAAATTATATGTATTACCTTTAAGTATTTCAAAAGACACTTTTCCTGAAGGCGAACTATAAGCCCATGGATATTTAGTAATTTGAGAACTCCCGTAACCAAATGGGAGATTCATTTCAATAACAGTATTTTTATTTGTATCAACCTCTGTTAAAGCGGTGCTTCCTCCGAAAGTGGCATCTCCCCATGAGATAACAGTATTTCCTGTTTTCAGTCTTTGAACTGAACCATTACTGCTTGAAAAAATATCAGGAGAATGACGATATTCCCAAATCATTGTCGCAGTTTTATTTAACTCGTCAATTTTATATTCGACACCTCTCGAATAGTTATTTGTACGAAAAACTCCATTGTCAAAAAGTGTTATATTTCCATTTGATAGCCTTCTAATATCGTGCTGTCCTGAAAAATAATTTGGACTATTTTCTTCATTCTCATTTATAAAATTAAATTCATTATTTTTTCCACCTAATCTCCAAATAATATCACCTGTTGTTCTGCTGATTTTAGTTATTTCTGAAAGATTTTTACTGGAAAGTAAAATATTTCCATCATAATCATTTTCTATGCTGTTGATATCCAGATAACCAATATCCATGTTATCTTCATATTTTTCAGGCAAAGAGTAAAAATCATTAATATTGAAATAATCCAGTGACCTCCAATAAAATACAGGTTTTTTATTCTTATCAAGTTCAAAAATCTCAGCACTAGTAATTAACGTATTAGGATTACCGTTTTCAATAATTTCACTTAAATCCATATAATCCTGAGAATAATTGACTTTCAAAAAATGCCCATTAGGCAATAATTCCAAATATGGCTGATAATTTAAAGTAGTAGTATTATTTTCAATACTATCTTGTTTTGCCATAGCAGTGTCAGAAACAAATACTGTTGATTGATTTACTGACTTTTCTGTATGTACAAGCATGCCATTGGTGCTTTGCATAAAATAAGTTGGGATTCTGTCTAAATCTTTTCCAATTATTTTAAAAGCTTTTACATTACCATCATTATCAATTATTAGATTGTAATTGCTATATTCATTGTTGATTGCTTGTTCTGGATTTGTGCTCATAAAAAAATAACCTCCTGATGGGTCACCATATTTCTGAACATTTATTGGAGGTATATCTTGTGGTATAGTGTCATTGTTTACTGTTACCCAATTACTTTCTGATAATAAGTAATTTTGGTTTTCTCCTGCAAATAAATCACAATTAAAACAATCCTGTTGGATTAAAGTAGTCCACAGAATGAAAATAAAAATTCCAACTGTTTTAAATAATTTCATAAAAGTCCAATTCTACACTCTTTAATTAACATAATAACACAAAAACAAGCAAAATGTTTTAAAATTATACAAAATAATCAAAACCACTAATTATCTATATCAAAAATATATATATATTAATAGCAAATTTGTCATAAGAACAATTATTTTTTTGTCATTGCTTTTACATTTATTTTGTAGTACAATCAACTATATTATATATAATAAATGTAAATGCAAATTCCAAATTCCTCCATGATTGAAAATTATTAATATGGAAACGTAAAAAATCATGAAAATTGTTTTTAGAATAAAAAAAAATTTGTAACTTGAATTTTATTTTTTTTCCCTGATAGTATTAAGTTCAAATATAAATTTTAGTTATATGAAACATTGGATAAAATTTTTTTACGTTATGTTGTCTTTATCTCTGATTTTTCTTTTCACGGGTTGTTCAGAGGAAGAACCTGACGATGAAGTTATTGGTGAATTTGATTCAAAAATTGAAAAAGTTTCACCGTCTGACTATTCTGTAGGAGATACTATTACATTATTTGGAATCAATTTAGGTCAAGTACAAGGCTCACAATATGTTGTTCTTAAAGGTTCTGACATTTGGGAAGACGGTTATGCTGAAGTCGAAGAATATCTTGAATGGAGCGACAGCAAGATAACATTTATTGTTCCGGAAGGAGCAACAAAAGGACGTATTTATATCAACAATAGAGTAAGTAACGGACATAGTTTTGAACTTGAAAAGTCTCTGTTTGTTAGGATTATCGAACTTTTCATTAAACTTTCATTAGGTATTACTATAATCTTTATTTATCTGAAAATCAATAAAATCTGGAAACGTAAGCACGAACAGGAGGTTGCTGATTCACAGTCCTTAACTGGTTTATTTATCTACATAATTAACTGTATTCTTTGGGTAGTTTACTACGCTTTTGTAGAAAGTGATGTAAATAGTATGATTGATACTTCGATTTACATCTTTGAAGGTTCATTGTTTTTTATGATAGGTACTGGAATATTTGTCAAAGGTCAAAGGAAGAAAAATCTCTGGGTTTTAATCAGGCGTGCTTTAAAGTTAGAGCGTAAAGAAGCAGATTACTTATTGAAAAAATGGTTTAAGCCACAAAATGCTGAATCCATATTACATATCCTACATCAAATTGCAATGATAGATGAAGAATTTGACCCTAAAGAACAGGAGATAATTCAAACATTTGCAAAAGAATGGAACATTGATTATGATTGGGCAAAGCTGGAAAAGGAGAGAAAAGCGAGCAAGGACAACAGCTATATGAGATTGAGGAAAAGTTTAGAGGATTATCTTTTCCATCAACCTCAGGATGAACAAGTAGCTCAGTTAAAAGATATGATTGCCACTATGATTGAAGCTGACGATAAAGTTACTGAAGAAGAAGCTCTAATCAGTTCAGAACTTCTGCCAATGATTGAAAATTATTTGAAACAAGCAAAAGAAGTTCAGGAATTTAAAGTATTAATCGTACCACAACATCCGAATCAGGAAAATGCTATCATGTCTATAATTCCTCAAGCTGAGAAGATACATACATCAGGAGGAGAAGCTTTCTCAGTTGGAAGCTATTATTCGCACAAGTATGCTGAAATGATGTGTGAGCAGTATCGTCAATTGCAATTTTTTACTATTGTTAATACTCCTCCGGGTGCGGAAGTTGATAATAAGTAGGGGTAATGAGATTTTCATAAGGTTCTTTCAGAAAGATAATTGTTGCTAATATGTTGGAATTAATGATTTACATAAGTAATATTTCTATACTATGAGATATGGTATAATACTTCGGATATTAGGTTTATTATTAGTCTTTCTTGCTTTAGCAATGCTAACGTCTTTACCTTTTTCTTTTTATTATGGCGGAGATGATTACAAAGCCATTTTGATAAGTTCAGGTATATCTTTCGCTTTTGGCGCACTTACTTTTATCAAACAACAAAA
Organism: uncultured Hyphomicrobiales bacterium; assembly: GCA_964511865.1. GTDB lineage: Bacteria > Bacteroidota > Ignavibacteria > Kapaibacteriales > UBA2268 > ChocPot-Mid. The sequence goes on from CAZEHW010000190.1 coordinate 6,178, forward strand.
GCGTAAGGATTTAAGACCTAAGGAAGGTTTTGCTCTTGTTACTCTATCATGGATAGTTTTTGCAGCTTTTGGTGCATTGCCATTTGTTATTTCAGGATATATCCCTTCATATACTGATGCATTTTTTGAAACAATGTCCGGTTTTACAACTACCGGTGCTACAATACTAACTGATATCGAAGCTTTACCTCATGGGTTACTTTTTTGGAGGAGCATGACTCATTGGTTAGGTGGTATGGGAATCATCGTTCTATCTTTAGCTATACTGCCATTTTTAGGAGTTGGAGGAATGCAGCTTTTCAAAGCTGAGTCTCCCGGACCTGTTGTTGACAAGCTCTCTCCCAGGATAACTGACACAGCTAAAATATTATGGGGTGTTTATGTCCTTCTTTCTGCTATAGAAACTATTTTGCTTTTGTTTGGTGGAATGAATCTTTTTGATGCTATGTGCCATACATTTGCTACTATGGCTACCGGTGGATTTTCAACTAAAAATGCCAGTATTGGTGCATTTAAAAGTACATATATTGATTATGTCGTTACGATTTTCATGCTGGTTGCCGGTACAAGTTTTGCTCTCCATTACAGATTATTAAAAGGAAATTTCAAGGCAGTGCTGAAAAATGGAGAATTTAAATTTTATCTTGGTATCGTAGGTGCTGCTACGATATTAATATTTTTTGAAACTTATAAAGTTAATTTTCATAGTATTAGCGAAGCTTTTCAATATGTTTTTTTTCAGGTAGTTTCCATTTTAACTACTACCGGTTTTGGGACTGCAGATTATGAACAGTGGCCAATAAGTACACATATAATCTTTTTATTTTTAATGTTTATTGGTGGGTGCGCTGGTTCCACAGGTGGTGGAATGAAAGTCATTAGAATTTATATACTTCTAAAATTTGTTTATTCGGAAATAATTAAATTGATTCACCCTCAAGCCGTTATTCCTGTCAAAGTAGGAAATTTAACAGTTGATAAA
>CAZEHW010000191.1:0-7089 GCA_964511865.1 uncultured Hyphomicrobiales bacterium
ATTACAATCAAAGCTACTGTAAATGTAAATACCGGAGGATATTTTGCATATTGTTTAAAAATCACAACTTCTGTTTCTGACAAACCTGATTTATATATTTCGGCATGGGGAGATGCAAGAGAAAAATAATTTGATATAATCCGAAAAATATTAAATAAATTTTTATAAGATACAATTATTCTTTATCAAATCTTATAATCACAATCTTGTTTCCCTTGTTTGTAATTAGAATTCTTCTCAAAGTCAACAAGTTCAAATTATCAGGGTCAATATAACCATCCTGAAGTACATTAGCTCCTGTTTCAATGTTTTGATAATAATAAGAATATTTCTTACTGACAACAAATTTTTGCAATCTCCTAAATGTTATATCTGTATAGATGGAATCAGGATTTTTTATGGTACCGTGAGTTGAATTCAAAGTCTGGGAATTAATATGAATTTCATAGTAATCTTCATCATCATAAATTGTGTCACTCCAGTTTAAAAAGCCGTTTATCGTACCAAACCTGTCTCCTGATTCTGCATTTCCATCACCGAGATTGCCATTTGCAGAGCAATTGGAAAAAGCAGGGTAGCTTTTATTCAAAGCAAACCTAAAAATCCAATCCTTTTTTTCTTCAGGTAGAAATTCCCTTAAACTATTACTTGAATGTGTTCTGCTGTCCCAAAAAAAACAGAAACCAAGCCGGGAATCATTAAACCTTTTAAGTGCATTTATTTTTTCAGCCCAACCGACAACATAATCATTTTTTCCTGCTACAAATTTAATGGGTGGAAGGTTGATTGTATCCATTTTTAAAGCCATATATCCTGCGTTTAAACGATTATAAACACTTATGCTATCATTTGTATTAAGATTGGTTTCAATATCACCCCAGAGCCTGCTAATAGATTTCCTGCGCGGTTTATTATAGTTATAAATACTAATTGAATTTGGATCATTAAGGAATGAATAGTCAAGTTTTGGTACAAACGAAAATATGGCAGCAATTTTCTCGGGAAAACTAAACCCCAACACAATACTGCCTCCCCCACCCATTGAACCTCCTGAAAGATAAATTCTATTTGAGTCAACAGAATATTGTTTAGTCACCCAATCAATTGTCCATTTTATTCTTCTGACAGTAAAATCAATTACTATACCATCAGTTGGTACATCAACAGGATTGAAAAAATTGAAGTTTTGGTGATATCCATACCAATAAGAGTGAAGAATATCGTTGGGTAAAAAGTCGTCAGGTGAAAGAATTATTTCGTCAATATTTTCACTTCCTTTTTTATTTGTCAAAAAATTACCTTCACGGCCATGCAGACTGACAACAAGAGGAATGTCCTTTTTTTGAGTTTTATTTATAATAGAAAAGTTATATGCATAACAATATGTACTTACCATTGAAGGATATAGACGATTTGTGTATTTACTTACCCAGTGGGTATAAACATTCTGTATGTGTCCAAGTGTATCTATTGTCATTTGATATACAGCTGATACAGGTTCAATGATTTCATAAACCGGATTTTTAGTTGAATTGTTCTCTGTGATAATTGAAGAGATTAATTTTCCTCCTTGGTAAGGCATTACTGCATAATAAAAAGAACCTTCTTCTATAGCGATTTGAACATATAAACACTTGCTTTCATCCAAAGGATTACCTATGTCATCAATTTTATAATAAACCGGTTTTTGTAGTAAATCAGACAAACGAGTATTTAAAGTACTGTTATTTTCAACTTTAGCAACAAAATTGTTTTTATTAATATCAGTTGCTCTAATAAAAGGAGATGTTGAACGGTAAACATAATAAGTAACGTTACTAATTTTCAGGTTGTCCCATGTTAAAAAAGTTTGACCGTTTTTGAATACAGCCCGTAAACCCGTCACGGTTTGAGCTGAGACCACTCCAACGATTATAAATATTAAACAAACATTTAAAACAAACTTTTTTAACATTATTCAGTAATGTGTTATAGAAAAAGAGTAAAATAATTCTAATATTTGATATACAGAAAATATTTTTTGAGAATTATAATAAAATTGAGTTACAATTCAATTTGTAATTAGGATTTTTTGGAAAGAATTTGGTATATTGAATAATTGAATTGTAAAAATTATTGAGAAAACCATGAATCCATTTTTATTTAACTTAGCTTATAAAATGGCAAGTAAAAGATTTTCAGCACAAAACAAACAAGAGAAGAAAATTGTTAAGAAGGAAGCTGAAAAACTTGTAGTATCTTACACATTTTATTTCACAAATGCCCTATTTATTTTATTAGGAGTATTTTCAGCAGGATTTGGACTGAAAGGTTTTTTACTCCCAAATGCATTTATTGATGGAGGTGTTACAGGTATTTCATTATTAATTTCAATAAAAACCGGATTATCCTTACCCTTATTAATATTAATTATTAATATACCATTTTTTATTTTTGGTTTCACTCAGATAAGTAAATGGTTTGTTTTTAAGAGTTTTTTTGCTATTACAGCACTTGCATTAGTATTGTTATTTATAGAATTTCCTGTGATGACAAATGACAAACTACTAATTGCTGTTTTTGGAGGTTTTTTCCTTGGAGCAGGTATTGGACTATCCATAAGAGGAGGAGCAGTAATTGATGGTACTGAAATTCTTGCAATTTATATTAGTAAGAAATTTGGTTTTACAGTCGGAGATTTTATCGCCCTATTTAATATTATTCTATTTTCCATTTCAGCATATGTATTATCTATTGAACAAGCTCTCTACGCAATTTTAACATATCTTGCGGCTTCTAAAGCTGCAGATTTTGTTATTGAAGGAATAGATGAATATACCGGTGTACATATTGTTTCGAAATATTCGGATGAGATACGCTGGATGATAACCAATAAACTTGGAAGAGCCGTTACTGTTCTCAATGGAAAAAGAGGATTTGCAAGAGAAGGCGAAGAACCTGAACCCATAGAAATGCTATATACTGTTATGACTCGCCTGGAAATCTCAGGATTGAAAAAAGAAGTTCAGAAAATTGACCCTAAAGCATTCATGACTATGGTAGCGATAAATGATATTAAGGGTGGAATGATAAAGAAGAGGACTATAAAGGATTGATTATTATTTTGGAAACTAATTCTGAACAATACCGTATTTAATGTAAAAGATTGTATGGTTGATATGAAAAAGTTTATATTAATTTTATTATTTCTATCTTTTAGCATTTCAAATGCTGAGAAAAAAGTACTATTTATAGGTAACAGCATTAGCGAACCCTGGCTTGAATTGCGATTAAAGGAATTAGCAGATTCAGCCGACAAGGATTTGCGAATTCAAACATTATCCTTCGGAGGATTCTCATTAAGCGACCATGTTAAATCAGAAACAACTCATCAGTGGATTGATTCTCTTGATTGGGATTATGTAGTACTTCAGCAAGGACCCGGAATACTTGCTTTGGATTCAGCAACTTGTGACCAATATATGTTCGATGCTGTTGATTCTTTATATTACTTAATAAAACAGAATAATCCTTGCACCGAAGTAGTTTTTTTTATGTCTTGGGCAGTTGATGATGCTGATACAAATCCTGCGCCTGACGTAAATTATTTCAGGCAACAGGAAACGATTTTACAAAATACAGTTGATTTTGCAAAAAGATTTTTTTGTATGACTGCTCCGGTTGGTCGTGCCTGGAAAGAAGTAAGGGTTGACAAACCCTGGATACTACTTTACCGCGATATTGTTCATGCCAACCATACAGGACATTTTTTGAATGCTTGTGTCTTTTACACACTGTTTTTTCGCGAACTACCGAATAATGTCAAGAATTCAGTATTTGTTTCAGAATTTATTTCTGATACATTAGCAGATTATCTTAAGGATTTGGCAGGGTATGTTGTTTTGGACAATCTTGATAAATGGAATTACTTTGTGAATGTTCCTGAATCTGACTTTACATTTCAAAAGCAAGGAATGACAGTTGATTTTTTTTCTGAGAAGGTATCACCTGCTTTAAGACATTTTTGGTATTTTGATGATGGGAGTTGTTCTGAAAAAATTAGTCCTGCTCATGAATATTACAATCAAGGAGAATACGAAGTTTCACATATTGTTGAAAGTGACTGCTATCTTTCAGACACTGCAATTATGACAATTAACCTAATTTCAGGTTTGGAGGATGAACTATCAGCTGATGATATAAAAATATACCCAAATCCAAATGATGGTAAATTCCGGATTGAATTTGGAAATGAAATTCCAAACGAAATAAGGATTTTTGATGTGTTGGGGAGAGACGTGTATCTATGTAAGAATAAATTTTATCATTTAGATATTCATTTAGATGTATTATCTCCTGCAATCTATTATTTGAGGATAAATCAAAAAAAAAATTATAAAATTATAATTGTAAAATGAATTTGAATACTTTAGAAATTACTCATAATGTGTCCACATTCTTATAACCTTGACTATCTTTTGTTTTTTCATAACCTGATAAACTAATCTGTGTTGAATATTTATTCTTCTTGAAAATGCTCCCTCTAAATCACCTCTCAATTTCTCAAAGTTCGGAGGAGTTTTCAAAGGGTCTTTTATCAATATTTCAAGTAATTCTTCTGCATTAGCTTTCAAACCCGATTTTGCCAATTTCTTTGCATCCTTTTGGGCTTGTTTAATATATACCAGCTTCCACATTACCATTTCAGTTCTGTGGCACATTCATCAATAGGAGTATTCAAACCTTCAATAATCGAATCACGCATTTTGGGAATGGACACCAAATACAATGTTTCCTGAATATCCCTCCAATCCTGTTCGGATATAAGGACGGCATTATCCCTTTTTCCTGTTATTTGAATAGGAATATGGTTTTCAGCAGCTTCGGTTACAAGCTGAAATAAATTATTTCTTGCTGATGTTATGTTTACTGTTCTCATTATTTTCTCATTATGTAGATAATAACGTACGCAAATTAATGATAGTTAACATCATATCAAAATAAAATTATCTGTTAGAACTCTGTTACAAAGAAATTTGCAAATATATTAGCCTTTTTACCTGTAACAATTACATAATAAGAACCTTTATAAAACCTTGACAAATCAATATCAAAATAGCCCGAAGTAAAATTATCATTTGAACTTCGATAAATTGCTTCACCTAATAAATTGTAGATTATAATTCTCTCAGCATTAATCCTGCTATCATCCCATTCCAAATGAATATTGCCTTGTGATGGATTTGGGAAAACAGATAATTTTTGTTCATTGTCATTGATTGTTTGGTTAAATGATGTGAATAAAGTATCGTATATTAAAAATATATTCCCGTCAGTATTATATGCAATTATTTTATTTGAATTAGGTGTTATTGTGAAATTGGTAATTTCATGAGAAATTTCAAATGAATCAATAAGAGCTTTACTTTGAATATCATAATAAAGAAGTTTATTTGAATCAAGAGATATCAGATAATCAAATTTACTTGTTACTTCCTCATGAGTAAAGGGTTTTCTTATAAACATGGAATCAATAACAGCATTTGTTTCAGTGTTTATATAGTAGTAAATTTCGCCGTATTTAACAAGTAGGAGATTTAATGAATCACTTAAGAATAATTTTGAGAAGGCGACATCTTTACCATTTCTCCAATCTTTTGGTGGGTCAAATCCATACTGTGAATGCCCTTCGTCGAAACTTGATGAGAGTATGTTCAAGCTATTTTGATTTAGATCATTTTTAATTGATGTATAAAAATATTTATGCCGTGATTTTTGTAAGTGTCCACCTCTGGTGGCTTCGCTATAATCCCAAGTATAATTTGTAAAATAATATTTGTCTGATGTTTTTAATATTTCATTATAAATCCCCGAACTTAAAGTTTTATTAAAAACCAGCGTATCTTGTAAAACATCAAATTCTCCATTTAATCCTATACCGTACCAATAATATGTCCAATCATCAGGTTCCAATAATTGAAAAGTGCATGAAATAGTTATGATATTGGAAATTAAATCATGATCAAGAATATTTATAGAAAATCTATCATCTACAAAACCAATAGACGGAGACTTAAATTTCATTTCATTTATTAAATCCATCGTACAACTGGATATGATGGATTTTTTTGAAATATTGTAAATATAAATTGGTGTTTTACATTCCCAGTAATTTGGATCAGAATCATCGTATGTGTAATACGAAAAAGTAAATCCATCTTTTGAAAAAAATAATTTTGTGGGTGTTTGCTCAAGAATAATTGAATCAAGAAGTACTCCACTTTCTGTCCTCCAAATGTATACCTTATTGGGTGAATTAAAAGTATAAAAGTTTTTTCCATCATGAGAAAAGGAAATTGAATTAATTCCGGGCATAATTAAGGATTGTAATTTTGTATTTTCATTTAAGTGAAGCCAACCTGATGGCTGGGAAAACGAACTATTATATATCGTAAACGAATAAATTACTATTAAGATTAATGTTCTCATAAAATTGAATTTTGTTCAAAGTGACACTTAACAGCATCTTTAATATTTTCCTTTGATTCAGGAATTGTATCTGCATCCGTAAAGATACTATTGCCAAATGCTCTGGCAAAATATCCCCAGTCAGGAGATTCTTCAACTACAAAAATGATTTCTTTCATATTTCGTTTGATTTTATATTTAACTATATTTTATAGATACGTTTATAAAAAATAAATATTTGCAGAATTAAAAAATTTATCGCCATAAATTATCATTGTTTTATGAACTTATGCATTTGCTTCTCGGTTGTATTTTCAATTTTTATAAAATATAAGCCAGGTAAAAAGGGAGACACATCTATTGATAATTCAAATCGGTTATTGTTAGGTAATAGCTCATCAGTATAAATTATCCGTCCAAGGATATCATAAATTGTTAAATTACTTTGATAATGTAAATTTTTTATACTAAGAGCTAATATATCATCACATGGATTTGGATTTATCTTCAAATCAATAACCTTAGTTGAAAATTCTTCAACAGATATGGTTTGTATTTGGCAAGGTTTTAGTTCACTTATATCATATCTGGCTATATAACCGCCGAAAGAAACAAATAGAGTATCTCCAATTGCACAAATGC
>CAZEHW010000192.1:0-7088 GCA_964511865.1 uncultured Hyphomicrobiales bacterium
TGTTGTAGAGCAGACAGGAATAGCAAAAAGAGTTGTGAAACTGAAACCTGTTGGAGTTATTAAGGGGTAGAGTTGGTAAAGTAGAAAGCTTGTAAAGAAAATATTATAATTAAAACATTCTTTTAATTTTCATTTTTCATCTCCCTTATTTATTGATAATTAGTTTAAAAAACAAGTTTAAATGAGAATTGCTGACATTGATAAAATACGAACCGTTTACTAAATCACTTACTTCAAAATTCATTGATTGTTGTCCCGACTCAAGGAAATTATTGAATAAGTCTCTGATGACAGCTCCATTAATATTAGTAAGACTAATATTTGTAATTTCAGGCAACTGTTGTGTAAAGTTTATAGTTACAATTCCATTTGTAGGATTTGGATAAATTATGGTTGAATTATCTGCGTTTTCTTCTACATAAGTACCTTCCCACATTGCAAACCAATTAAATAAATAACGACCAATTGAACTAATTATATATTTACCATCATGGCTAATTGCAATATTTCTTGAAGTACCACTTTGATAGCTTATAACTTGTTTCTTTGATTCAATATCCCATATTTGAATTGTTGGAGATGTCACTAAATACTTATCATCAGGAGAAAATTCAATGCCTGTCAAACTGGGACCGTTAATTGGTATTTTCCATAATAGTTCCTTTGTATTGAAATCGTATATCTCTACTCCGTATGTGGGGTCGCTCCTTTTAAATGAAATATACGAACAAGTATTAGATAACCGAAAATATGCTTTTCCTATTATTGCATCAATACTATCTAATGTATTGAAGTTGTATATTACATGATTTAATTTGCTATATGGGTTATTTGGATTTTCAGGGTCAACATATTCTTTATATTCAGTGCAAATTATTGCATTATCATTACAAGTAAATTTTACTTGTTCAACATTAAATTTATATAAATTTTCTTCATTTTTATAATTCTTAGTTATTAATATTTGCTTCGTTTCAATATCCCAAATCCTAAGACTACCTTGAATTACTGCTACAAAATATCGTTTGTTGTTTGATATTGATGTAAGTGGATATATTTTTAAACCATCATGTACCAAAGTATCAATAACTTGCCAACTATTAATATCAAATATTTCAATTTTACTACCTTCGTCGTTTAGTCTGATAAATTTATTATCATTATCAATAAAATGGACCTCATTATTCCCAGATATCCTTGCTATTTCTTTTCCAGTTTTAGCTTCAAAGAAAAGGTCATTACCATATCCATGTCCAACAATAATGGAATCATTATCAGAAAATTTTACTTGAAAAAATCCAAGTGATTGGTCAGTCTTTTTAGTCCAGACTGTGTCTTCCGCTAAGCTTTGTGCCTTTGCATGCTCCAGCCCAGAGATGGCGAGCAGAATAGCGATTAAGAAAAAGAATTGTACAGTTTTCATAATTTCCCCAAATAATAATTCATCAACCCATTTGTTGAGCTGTCGTGATTTTGTGCTTCTTCTTTATTTCGCAATTCTGCTAAAATAGTCTTTGCCAACTGTTTGCCTAATTCCACTCCCCACTGGTCGAATGAGTTGATATTCCAGATTACTCCCTGAACAAAAACTTTGTGTTCGTACATTGCGAGCAAAGAACCAAGTGTCCGGGGAGTAATTTTCTTGAAAAGTATAGAATTCGTCGGTCTGTTGCCTTCAAAGATTTTGTGTGGCAGAAGCATTTTAATTTGTTCCTGCGACAAGCCGCTTTTCTCTAATTCAGTTCTCACTTCCTCTTCGCTTTTCCCTTTCATCAATGCTTCTGTTTGTGCAAAAAAGTTTGACATAAGTATATTGTGATGCTCATCAATATTATTATGTGATTTAACAGTCCCTATAAAATCTGCGGGTATCAGTTGCGTTCCCTGATGGATTAGCTGGAAAAATGAATGTTGTGCATTCGTTCCGGGTTCACCCCAAAGGACAGGAGCAGTAGTATAATCAACTTTTTCTCCTGATTTTGTTATATATTTTCCGTTGCTTTCCATATCGAGTTGCTGCAAAAAAGCAGGAAAATGCTCAAGATACTGGTCGTAAGGAATTACTGCATATGTCGGTGCTTTGAAAAAGTTGGAATACCATATACCAAGAAGTGCCATGATTATAGGAATATTCTCTGAAAAATCTGTATTCCTGAAATGCTCATCCATTTCGTTAGCACCGGTGAGCAACTCAACAAAATTATCATAGCCGATGTACAATGCGATTGACATTCCAATTGCAGACCAAAGAGAATACCTGCCCCCAACCCAATCCCAAAACTCAAACATATTCGAAGTGTCAATGCCAAACTCACTGACTGCTTTAGTATTGGTTGACAAAGCGATAAAATGTTTCTTCACATTTTCAATATTATTTCCTGAATTTTCAAGAAACCATTTTTTAGCGGTGTTGGCATTAGTCAATGTTTCCTGAGTGGTAAAAGTTTTTGATGCAATAATGAACAAACATGTTTCGGGTTTTAGTTTTTTCAGGACTTCTGCTATATGAGTTCCGTCAACATTTGAGACGTAATGAACATTCATCCCCTTGACAGCGTATAGTTTTAATGCAGACGTAACCATATACGGTCCTAAATCTGAGCCGCCGATTCCAATGTTAACTATATCAGTGATTTTAGCTCCTGAATACCCCTTCCATACTCCTTTATGAACATCTTCCACGAAGTGATTCATTTGAGATAAAACTCTTCGGATTTTCGGTTTAATATTTTTCCCATCAACAAAGACAGGATCTTCAGAGCGGTTTCTGAGTGCAGTATGCAATACAGCCCTGCCTTCGGTGAAATTAATTTTCTGACCTGTGAACATATCCTCTATAGCTTTTTTTAAACTGCATTGTTCTGCAAGTTTTACCAATAAGTTAAGAGTATCATCAGTTATTCTGTTTTTGGAGTAATCAAAAAGGAAATCATTGAATTTTATGTGAAATTTATCAAACCTCTTTGAATCAGAGATAAACATATCTTTCATCTGTAAATCTTTTATCAAATTGAAATGCGAATTCAATTCTTTCCATGAAGGTAATTCTGTAAGTAAACTCATATTTTTCCCGAATAAAATTATTAATTCTCAATATTTATCTTTCAATAATACCACCGGCAACCAAATCTTCACCTTCGTAAAGAACTGCTGACTGACCCGGAGTTATTGCTCTTTTCTCGTCAAAAAATTCTATTTGTATTTTATGCTCTTCGATAATTCTGCATTTGGCTTCCGAACCGGAATCTTTATATCTTACTTTAACTTTAAATACTGTATCTTCTTTAAAAGAATCATATTTTATCATGTTAACAGAGTGTATAAAAAGATTATTTTTATGTAAGCCGCCTTCGATATCAACTTCAATGGTATTGTCGGTAGGATTAATTTTATTTACATATAGTGCTTCTTTATAAGTAACACCAATTCCTTTTCTTTGCCCAATAGTGTAAAAAGGATATCCTTTGTGTTTACCGACAACTTTCCCCCTGAACAAAATATTACCTTCTCCTACCTTTTCGTCAATATCAGGAATAGAATGCCTAAGAAAATTATGATAATCGTTATCAGCAATAAAGCAAACTTCCTGTGAATCTGATTTATTGAAATTTTTCATTCCCATTCTTTCACCTTGTTTTCTTGTTTCATCTTTAGTCAGCTTACCCAAAGGAAACAGAGTACGTGAAAGTTGTTCCTGAGATAATCCCCAAAGAAAATATGATTGGTCTTTGAAACTATCTTCTCCTTTTTTCAACAGAAATCTTTTTAATTTTTCATCATATTCATTTTTTGAATAATGACCTGTGGCAATATAATATATTCCTAATTCATCAGCAGTTTGGAGAAGTTTACCCCATTTGATTAAGGGATTGCATTTAGCACAAGGGTTAGGTGTTCTTCCGGACAAATATTCACTAACAAAATACTCGACGACAGTCTTTTTAAAAAAGTCAAAATAGTCAACAACAATATGCTCAATACCTAATCTTAAACAAGAAGCTTTAGCATCTGAAATACTCCCCTTGGGATTTTGTTTCTCATTGTTTTTATAATAATCATAGAAATAAAAGGGTTCTATTGTTACTCCAATAACTTCATAACCCTGTTCAATTAAAAGTCCGGCGGCAACAGAGGAATCAACCCCACCGGACATACCAACCAAAACTTTTTTTCTTTCCAAATCCATAAATTTCAATAATGATTTTAATTTAATCAAATTTAATTTTTTAAAATTACTAAAAATATTGTATTTTAGAGAAATGTTTCTTATAAATATTAAAATATAAACTAACGGGGAGTAAAGGTTATGAAGCAAAATATTAATTTGCAAAGATTTTCAATCTTCTTTGCCTTTGTAATAATTTCTGCATTATTAATCCTATGTACACCAAAGAAGGAAGAACCTGTAAAGGAAACTTCACCCAAAATAATCGTTTCAAATGCTGACGGCGGCGACTGGGCAAATGTAGCTACATGGGTGGATGGAGCAATTCCGACTATTGACAGTGATGTAAATATAACCGGTAAAGTTGTAGTTAACGGGAAAGCTGAATGTATGAATTTGATGATTGACCACCAAGCTACAATCGAAGTTATGAAAGGTGCTTCACTCACAGTGAAACATCATATCATCAATGAAGGAACAATAATTAATAACGGTGAAATTACACTTCAGGAAAAAGACGGCAAATAAGATAGCTTAGTTACTTTTTTAACAATTAATGAATTATTGCAATTATAATTCATTAATTATTTGATTATTTTCGTTCCTGAGCCGTGATAGCAACTGCAACTGCGGCATCACCGGAGACGTTTGTTATTGTTCTGCACATATCGAGTATCCGGTCAACTCCGATAATCAAAGCAATGCCTTCCGGGGGAATGTGGATTGCATTTAAAATCATAACAAGCATTATAATGCCAACTCCGGGAACAGGAGCAGTACCAATTGAAGCAAGAACAGCAGTAATAACAATTGTCAACTGCTGGACTAATGATAAATCGAAACCATAAACCTGTGCAATAAATACAGCCGCAACACCCTGATAAAGAGCTGTCCCGTCCATATTAATAGTAGCTCCGAGAGGCAAGACAAAACCGGAAATCTGTTTTGGTACTCCAAGATTATTTTCACAACTTTTAATATTTACAGGCAAAGTAGCGGCACTGGAACTTGTGCTGAATCCAATTGCCTGAACATTTCTAATTCCTTTGAAAAATTTCATCGGACTCATTTTACCCAGAAATTTCACTATAAGAGAATATACAACCACTGTATGAAGTAGTAGCCCAATCAAGACTGCCGCCATATACCAAAATAAAGTTGAGATAATTCCGAAACCAAAGTCTGCTATTGTAGAGCTTATCAAAGCAAAAACACCAAATGGTGCAAGTATCATGATGAAATCAACCATTTTAATCATAGCATGGCTAATGCCGTCAAAGAAATCAATCACCGGTTTTGATTTATCACGATTGATAAATGTCAGGGTTATGCCAAAAATTACTGCAAAGAAAACAATCTGAAGCATATTACCGCTTGCCATTGCATTAATCGGATTAGTAGGCACTATATCTACAAAGAAATCAATAATATCAACATCAATATTTTGCATAACCAGGTCTTCACTATCGGATTGAAAAGTACCTATGAGCCGGTTCTTTGTAAATTCATTTAATTGTTTCCCGGGTTCAATCAAATTTGCCATACCTAATCCAATTGAGATTGCTATTGCTGTTGTAACAATATATATCGAAAAAGTCTTAATCCCGATTCTACCCAATTTCTTAATGTCCTCCAAGCTTGCGGCTCCCATAATGAGAGAAGCAATAACGAGGGGAATTGCAAGAAAACTGAGAAGTCTTATAAAAAGGGTCCCGATTGGTTTAATAAATGTTGCTACTGTTCCCACCTTGGCAATTGCATTAATTTTTTCATATTCTTTCGGGATAAATAATTTACGATTAGCTTTTTGCGAAGTTACGATTTTAAGCTTAAGAGTTTTTCTTTCATCGGAACTTAGTTTTGAAAATGTTTTTATAATCTGAACCTGATCATATTTGCCAAATTTTTTGACAACAGAATCAGGTTCTTCGCCTTTTTTTAAATAACTGAAACTAACAGAACTAAAATTTCTGATAGTCTCACTTATTATTTTGTTCCCATCCTCATAAGAGATTTTAAGTTTGAACTCATCCACACTGAAAATGGAACCAAAAGCGGCTCCTAAGATTAAAGCAATGACTATCTGCAAATGCAGTGGGATGTTTTTTAATTTCATGATTCAATTAATTCGTCAGCAAAACTATAATTAGCAACAATCTCAATGTCCGGATGTAAACTTCGCGTAACAGGACAGGTCTTAATCACATTTTTCATAATCTGAAATTCTTTTTCACTTAGTCTTTTTGGAAAAACAAAATCAAGAGTAAGTTTTTTTATTCTCCGGTATGGCTCATTCATCATTTCCTTATTTACCGATACCTTTAATCCTACAATATCAATATTGCTTTGCCGAGCTTTAATTCCCATTATAGTTGGGATACAAACACCGATAGCAGTAGCGGCTAAGTCTGTAGGAGAAAAATATTCTCCCTTCCCCTGATTGTCAACAGGTGCGTCTGTAAGAATTTCGTTGCCGGATGGTCCGTGAATTGCTTTGCAATGCAAATCTCCAAGATATTCAACATCTATTTGAACGCTGTGTTTTGAGTCACTCATATAATTCCAAAATGTTTATAAAATCATTAGAATGCAAAATACGTATTTTATCAGACTTTTTCAAGGATAGGTTTTTGGGGGGGTGGGGGAGTAAGACTCATCGAGTATAGGAATGAAAATTAAATTTTGTATTGCAAAGAATCTACAAATCTTCACTTAATTGAAAAATCATAAGATTTGATTTTGTTTGTTTTGGTTATTATTGTATCATTTTCACCAAAGAAATTTATTTTATATTTACCGGGTACAAATTCATTGGTGACAACTAGAAAATAAAAATCATTATAATTTAAAGAATCATCGTACTTTAGGAGTAAATCGGATTTAATTGATTCTTCAAGTCCATTAAGAATATCATAAGAAAAAT
>CAZEHW010000193.1:0-6880 GCA_964511865.1 uncultured Hyphomicrobiales bacterium
TTGGATTGACAATGGCTGATCGCTTCATCAAGTGAATGGCAAATCATTGTTTCCTCAAAATCAACTTCAAATTTTGTATTCCTTGTTATAATAATATTTTCTCTTCCTTTAAGCGGTTTGCCAAGTGTTTCAAAAGTTTTTCTGCCCATAATAACAGGAAATCCTAGTGTTGTCTTTTTAAAATGTTGAAATTCTTCTTTTACGTGCCAGGGCATTTCACCATTTGATTTGCCAATGACTCCATTTCGCGCAATCGCCGCTATGATGACAATCTTCAAACAGCGACCTCAAAAGAAATTTTATCATGAAACTGATAATTTAAAAGTTCAAAATCTTCAAACTTCAATTCATCAATTGATTTGTTTGCAATCTTTAGCTGCGGTAAAGGAAGAGGTTCACGTTTGAGTTGCTCTTGCAACCCTTCGAGATGATCATACTTTTCTGTTTCCGTTCCTTTTTCTCCTACGTATATATGGGCATCAACTATAGTGTGTCCAAACTGTCCGAGCTTTAATCCAACCTGCTCAGCAATAACCTGAGTGAGCAATGAATATGCAGCAAGGTTGAATGGAATTCCAAGTGCAATATCACCAGATCTTTGAGTAAGATGACAATTAAGTTTTCCATCATTAACATTAAAAACAAAAGTATAGTGGCACGGAGGAAGTTTGCTAGTGGTTGCATTACCAGGTTCCCAGGCCGAGATAACAAGTCTTCTGCTATTTGGATTTCTTTTTATTTCATCAATCACGTATTGAATCTGATCAACTTCACGGACAACCCATTCACCATTTTTATTTCTCTGAGCACTTGGGAAATGTCTCCAGTAATATCCGTAGGCTGTCTCAAGAACACCATTTTCATCAGCCCATGCATCCCAGATCTTAGTGTATTGTCGTAGGTTTCGGATATGATTATCACCCGACAGGTACCAAAGCACTTCGTGGAGAAGAGATTTCCATTGCATCTTTTTTGTTGTTAGGAGAGGAAAACCCTCATTCAAATCCACTTTATAAAATGCTCCAAAGTACGAAATTGTATCTACGCCGGTGCGAGTTTTTTTTCTGACTCCGTTATCCATAACAGTTCTTACAAGATCAAGATATTGCTTCATTTCCGATATTCTTTAGTTAGAAGTGAGATTGATTTTGATTACAATTTAGCAATTTTTTACGATGTGATAAAATATCAAAAGTTTAGTTGATTGACGATTTCTTGACAGGCTATTTTAATACCTACTTTGTAATTCCTTATTGATTCAACTTCAGTTGAGAAATACTTACTTATCTCAATTGGGATAACATTTTTTGGAAGTTCTAACATACTCCCTGCGTCTATTTTTCCACAAACCAGAAATACTTGCTCCACATTTGAGTTAAACAAATCCATTAAAACCTTGACTCCTTTCCCAAAGCCCGACTGATGATCGTATGCTCCCTCACCTGTAATGAGATAATCAACATTATTGATGTATTTCCTGAAATCAAGATTATCATTAATGAATTCAGATGATTGAAGGAGTTTGGTGCTGTAAAAGATTTGTAGTGCAGCTGGAATTCCACCTCCCGCACCAGATAAATTATTAGAAGAAACCATTAAATTATTGTTTTCAAACAACTTCAAAAGATAATTAAAACTATTTTCGAGAATAGAAACCATTCTATCATCTGCGTTCTTCTGCTTCCCAAATATTCTTATTGCCCCCCGCACACCAAATAGTGGGTTAGTCACATCAATGACAGGTATCAACTCAAATGAAAATTTAATTTGTTCAAAATCTATATCCATTAATGTATTATAATTTTCCGGGAGCACAAAAATTTCCCTGCCTGATGAATCCATCAGTTTAAGTCCTAGGATTGACATCATCCCAATACCCATATCAATTGTCGCAGTTCCACCAATCCCTATATAAACTTTCTCGACTTTGATTTTTTTACTCCGAACTTCGTGTTCAATCTGTATTAATATCTCTCCTAAACCTTTCGACGTTAATTGTAATGGACTTCTGAATTCTATAGGAACTACCTTTAAACCAAGAACTTCAGCAGACTCTATAAAAAGTTCGCTTCTCTTTTCACAATAAAGTACCGGGCATTCAAATTTAGAATCATCATAGGAAGTAGAAATGGAGTAATTCCTGATTTCCCCTCCAAAATAGAACTTACAGACATTTAGAAAACCATCTCCTCCATCTGAAATCGGTTTTACTATAAGTTCAGTATCCTTCAGACAGGATAGATTATCTCTGATTAATTCAGCTATCATGACTGAATCTGCACATTCCTTGAAGCTGTTGGGTGCTATTAAAATTCGATTTGCCATCAATGAATAAAAATCAATTTAATTATATTTGAGTCAGATTATGAAAAAGCTACTCAATTTTCTTTCTTCAAAGATAAAATATATTCTTCTTTTTTATGCGTTTATTCAGTTGACACTGATTGTAACACTTGAAACTAATTATAGGAGCGATTCACTATATTATTACAAACTTGCTCAGGAGTGTATCGAACGTGCTGAGTTCTATCCTGCCAATCGACACTTAAATGAAGATTATATTGTCGCCCCCTTCTATATAAATACTCTCATCATTTTTTTGACAATTTATAATTCAACAATTATAATCAGCCTTCTTAATCTTGCCATTACTCTTTTGCAAATTATGCTTCTTTATAAAATCACGAAGAAAATATTCTCTGAGGATATTGCAAGACTAACAATTCTACTATTCATCCTTTACATTAATACTCTTGGCTTAATGCTGCAAAATTATACCGAACTCTTTTTTCTTCTTTTGATTACAATCTCAATATACTTTTATTTACTGCACAAAAACATCTATTTGATTCTTTCTGGAATTTTTATCGGTGGAGCTATTGCTGTACGACCTCTTGGCTGGGCTTTATTGCTGGGCTTCATCTCAATTCAAATATTTTCCAGCATCGAAAACAAAAGAATACCATTCAATTATTTTTTTATTTACTCAGGAACTTTGCTCTTCATTTTTTTATTTGGAAGTTTTACCTATTCACACTTCGGAAAATTTGAATTCACATCAACAACAGGCCCAATTAATTTTTTGTTAGGTGCTAATGAAAATGCAACTGGAGGCTTTAATTCGATGGTGCTTGAAAAAGGTAAAGCAGGTTACATCGAGGATCCTAAAACATTAACATACGTTCAGAAGGGTGAATTTTATCAGGATCAAGCAATTAGATGGATTACAGATAATCCATTAAAATGGCTTTCGCTGACACCATTAAAATTACTCCATTCATATGGTTGGGATGATATTGCGATTTCCTCTTTGCTTGGTTTCAATGATACAAATCTCTTGAGGGTAACTAGAATTTTATTCTCTGAAGGTGATTTGAGCAAAGCTTTACCAAATTCAAATCTAACCAATCAAACTCTGTATTTTTCAGTTTTATTTGTTTCACATCTGTATTACTACCTGCTGCTGTATGTAGTTTCTTCTGGTATTTACAATCTCTTCAAGAAAAAACTGAACACAGACTTAAGCAGCTTGGTTTTACTTTTTGTTGTCATTGCAACTCTCATGATTATGATTACGGTAGGCTCACCACGATACAAATATCCGATGATTATTTTACTTCTCCCATTTGCTGCTTCATATATTGATATGAAATTTGGATTAACAAAGCAAAAGATTTTAAATGCCTAGCTCCAACTTCAGACAATATTTTCATCTGGTTCTGGTATTAATCGTTGCTGTATTACTGAGGTCATATTTTCAAATTGGTCATATTTTTTCTGATGATGCTTATTACACTTACCTCAGCTTCACATTGCAAAATGGTGAGTTTGCTAAAGATTATTTAGGATATCCTGTGTTCCCTTTGAGAATTGCTTTCACTGGATTAATAGCTATTTCAATGAACATTCTTGGAACTAATGAATCTGCTACTCTGATTCTTCCTTTTGCGTTTTCACTTTTAAATATTTTATTAGTTTACAAAACTGCTCAACTCTTCGCTGGAAACGCAAGAATTCCAATCTATGCAGCATTATTAATAACATTCCTCCCTACTGATGTAATATTTGCTACTATAGGTTTTCCTGATTTAATTAATATTTTTTTCATAAACCTTGGACTTTATTTACTGCTAAAATCCTATTATCTAAAAAAAAATTATTTGGCTTTCATTGGTGGTGCTTCATTTTTTCTATCAATGCAGTTCAAGGAAAACATCTACTATATTCTAATCCTGCTGACCATCCTTCTATTATACTTTTTGGTGAAGAAAAAACGATTTAATGCTCAGCTACTTATTGGATTACTTTTCATTTCTTGTAATTACCTGATTGAAGGATTTGTCTATTTACTTCTGCACAATGATTTTTTTTACAGGATCACTATCACAAACATCAATTTCAATTATAGCTACTACGACTTTTTCCCTTACACAGCTCAGAAATTATCAGAATCAAAAAATTATATGAGAAACCTGTTCGATCAGTTATTTATGATAAACGCCAAATCTATTTTCTTGAGAAGGTTTTATTTATTTCTCCCGATCGTTTCCGTAATTCAAGCTTACTTTAGCTTCAAAAGGAAAGAATACTCAATCATCAGCTTTTGGTTTTTAGGAATGGCAATTTTATTAATAGGTTTTACTACGTCATTCACTGAATATAAACCTCTTGATTTGGCAAGAAGCTGGTATATCTACCCACTGCTTATGCCGATGATAATATTATCTTCAATATTTATAAATCGTTTTTCAAAACTTATCAGGAATGGTTTAATAGCTATTTATATAATTGAAAGTTTAATAATGTGCTTTGAGTATCAAAACTTTTTTGACAGGGATAACCTAAATTCACTAAAGGTTTTTCTCCGAGATAATCCTTCTAAAACTATTTACACCGACCATTTTACAAAATACAGTGTTGATTTAATTCGCGCATATGAATCAGGTAATTCAAAAAGAATTTTGGGAAGTAAATTCAATTTTAATCAAATCGGTAAAGGTGAATGGGTTCTCCTAAACAAGGAACATATTGAAGAACTGCAAATGCAAAAGTATAAGTTTCCCGATTTTTTAATCTTAAATTCGAATCAATTTAAAAAAGTTGCCACTTTCAATCACTATACTTTCTATGAGAAATTACACTGAAATTTTTCTCATTATTCCTTGAAACATTTTTGTAAATTTGCCCCATTAGTTTTCTAACAAAATCTTATTAAATGGAAATCATCGAGTATTCAGAGAAGTGGAAAGAGAAATGGGATCAGTTCGTACTGGAATCTAATAACGGTACGATGTTCCATATGCAAAAATTCTTCGATTATCATAAACCTGGCAAGTTTAACTTCAACCATCTGCTATTTTTAGACAGAGGAAATATTGTTGCTCTTCTTCCGGGTGCACGAGTTGGAGATATTTTCGAATCACCAATTGGGGCAAGCTACGGTTCAATAGTTACAAAAGACGTGAAGTTTGCCGAAGCAATGGATATTGTTTCTACCTTACTTGAATACGGAAAAAAGGTTGGTTTAAAAGAATTTCTCTTAACCTCTGCACCTCGTGTTTATGAACGACACCAGAATGAAAATCTTGACTTTGCTATGCTTTGGCGGGGATTCAATTACGATCTGCACTACATTTCAAGTGCAATTAAGCTTGAACCCAATGAAGATATAATTTCGAGGTTTCAGCAGACAGTGAGAAGAAATGTACGGAAGAGTTTAAAAGATCCAGATGTTCGAGTTGAAATAAATAATCGTTACGATGAGTTCCATCCTATTCTTGTTGAGAACAAAGCAAGGCATGGCGTCAAACCAACTCATTCGCTTGAAGATTTAATTAAGCTTACTCAACTGCTTCCGGATAATCTTGTGTTGTTTATGGTTTATTATAAAGACAAGCCAATTGCCGGATCATCCTTATTTATTGCCAACGAAACTGTTACACTATGTTTTTACAATATGCTTCTTTATGAATATGAACATCTTAAACCAATTCATCGTGTTATGTATGAAGTTGTAAAATGGTCAACAGAAAAGGGCTACAAGTATGTTGATATTGGAGTTTCTCAGGATACAAAAGCTGCCAATCCGATGACACCAAGTATGAACCTGATTGACTTTAAAGAAAAGTTTGATGCAAAGACTGTAATGCGAAACTCTTTTCGTAAAAAATTATAACTCGTGCTAAGCTGACTCTATGAGCTTGAAGAAGAAAGTCTTTATAACATTTCTCGGTAACATCAATTACGATACGCGATGCAAAAATCTTTATGATACTTTTTCTGCAAACAATTTTGATGTTGAGTTTTTAGGATTTGATTGGATGACTGAAAGTTTCTCTGAAACCCACGGAGACATTTCAATCTTCAAATTAAAAAAAGGCTTTCTCTCACTTTCCTTCTATCTCAAATTCATCTGGCATATAAAATTGAAGTTATTGAATACTAAAGCGTCAATAATATTTACTGAAGATATTTACACACTTCCCTTTGCTGTAATCTTCGGTAAGTTGAAACGTGCAAAGATTTATTATGATTCTCGTGAGCTGTTTGGATACCTCGCAGGATTAAAAGATAAAAAGTTCAAGCAAGCATTCTGGAAATTGACGGAAAAGATTTTTATCAGGAAAGCTGATTATGTTATGGTTACGGGAACTATGGATGGTGAATTTCTGGAAAAAGATTATGGTCTAAAAAATATTATCCTGTTGCGGAATTTACCGCGCTACTACAAACCAACTCTCCAGCTTGATTTACGCTCACATCTAAATATCGATAAGACTAGAAGGATAATTCTCTACCAGGGAGTCCTGCTCAAAGGCAGAGGGATTGAAAAAGTTTTTTCCGTTTTGAATGAACTACCAAACCACGTTTTTGTAATTGC
>CAZEHW010000194.1:0-6854 GCA_964511865.1 uncultured Hyphomicrobiales bacterium
TAAAATACCTGAAACTGCTGTTATTTATTTCAGGGATACAATAGGCCAAGGAAAGTTTGTTCCTGTTGAAACTGAATACGATGCTGATACTAAAGAATTAAAGTTTGTTGGATATAATAAATTCGGAGAATTCGTTATTGGATTTCCTTATGAAACACATACACCAATAAAACCTCATTTGGTTTATCCTCTTAACAAACAAAATATTAATGCAACTGAACCTGTTAATTTACGGTGGTCTTTGGTAGGGTATGCTAAAACAACAGATTTACTTGTTGCCACAGACTCTAATTTTGACAATATTATTATTGACCAAAAGAAATTAAAATCTTCTATATATAGTTTTAGTGATTTTGAAACAGACCAAACCTATTACTGGAAAACACTTTCTGAAAGTGAAGACGGTACAAGCGAATGGTCAGATGTTTGGAGTTTTACACCAAAATCCCCCTATATTAGAATGCTGATACCCAACGGAGCTGAAGTATTTTACAATGATACAACCAAAAACATTATTAGATGGGACAAAAATACCGGTGATACTGTAAGAATTGATTTATATAGAAATGGACAATTTGTAAGTATAATAAGAGATACATTTTATACGACTACTCATGCTTTTGCATGGGTGATACCGAAAAGCATCCAACTTGGGGAGGATTATAAAATTAAAGTTACAAGTATATCAAATTCTTCATTTTTTGCACAAAGTGAAAATAATTTTGCAATAAGTCAGCGGCCTATTAGCGTGGAAGATGAGATTAATAATGAAAGTTCTTTGGAAATATATCCAAATCCGCTTACTGATGAAACATATATTGATTTTTCAGTCAGTAAATCCGGAATGGTTCAAATCAAGGTTTTCGATGTCAGGGGGTTAATTGTAAGTACTGTTATGAATAAGTATATTAATGATGGAAATTATAGAATACCATGGAAAGCTTCAGATATTCATCCGGGGATTTACATAATGACATTTCAAACGGTTAATGGAATAATAACAAGGAAAATTAGTGTTTTAAGATAATGATTTCAATAAATTCTAATTGAGTAATTTATAACATAATGATAAATACAGATAAAAAAAATAATGTATATATAGCCGGGGTAAAAACAATATTACCTGAATTATATCCTGCTGAAGTAGTTGCCGAACTAGTATATTCTGTTGAGCGAGCAGGTGAACTTGTGAATCGTTTGGCAAAAAAAGCTTTGAAAAGCATAGGCATTAAACAAAGACCTTTTATTGGTTCTTACGAAAGTTATCCGGAAAAAAAATTGGGAAAGGAAGAATATCATCCGGAAAATTGGGGAAAAGAAATTGTAAATCACTTTTTACAATTTGTTAAACCGGAAGAGATCGGACATTTTAGTGTTTCTTACAATGTTACATCTCATGTTGATTTTCTCCCTAATCTTGCCAGCCGCATAGCTTCAGAGTTGAATTTGAATCTGGATAAACCACCTGAAGAGTTACCTTACCTTGGTTGTGCCGCATCATTATTCTCTTTAAAGTCTTCAATTGATTATTGCAGTAAGAATGACAAAGCGGCTATTATATTCAATTTTGACCAATGTTCCTGGTTATGCAACCCTGTAGTTGACCCAAAACATCATGAATTTACTGCAAGTTTAAAAGCAAATCTTCTTTTTTCTGATGGAGCCGCAGGTTTACTTGTAATCCCTGAATCTATGAAGGAAAGATTTAAAAATCATTTGATTAAAATAATTGACCTTGGTACTGCTTTTCATTATGGTTCTGAAATTAAAATGAATAATGGGAGATTTTTAGTAGGTGACAATGTTAAGAGTATTATGCCCGAATTAGTGAGCAATTTAGTCATTAAACCCATGCTGAAAAGAAATAATTTGACAACAGAACAAATATCAGAATGGTCTGTTCACCAAGGGGGCAAGCCAATTCTTGAATTATTTAAAGATGATGAGATATTGGGACTTACAGAAGAGCAAATATTAAGGTCACGCCAATTATTCGAGGAGTATGGAAATTTCAGTTCTCCAAGCTGTTTGTTTATTCTCAATAGCTTCTTTAATGAACCTAAAAATGATAAAAATTCTGATACTTTGGGTTCAGTTATTGGATTTGGAGCAGGATATTACTTAGCGGCTTTCCTTTATTCATGGGAATAATATAAGAAAATTAGAATTATTTTTATGGTAAATATGATTTCATTTATTTCTTTACTTATTACAAAAATTCCTAGTAAATACTGTGTAATATATATCAAATAATTTGTAAATTTGAATATTATAAATTATTTAAAATGGAATGACTTCACTACTTGACATAGAATATCCCAGAACACCAGTGGTTCTTATTTTTGATACTAATCAAAATAATTTAAGAGAAACGGGAAATATGCTTAGTGAAGCAGGACTCAAGGTTTTTTTAGCTGATACAGCTAATTCAGTTCTACATCTTCTGAAAATTTCCCAACCTGATATAATCATAATAAATATTGAAAACTCTTCATCATTGGGATTTACAATTTGTAATAACTTAAAAAACATTGGTGTATGCCCTGAAACTCCTATAATTTTTGTTGCTAGAGAAATAAATAATGAAGATGTTTTAAGAGGATTCGGATTAGGTGCTGTCGATTATATAGCAAAACCATATGAACCGGCTGTTTTCATTGCAAGATTAAAAACTCATTTAATTTTAAAATTTTCTAAAGAAGAATTGAAAAATACAACGATACAGTTAAATAATATTAATCGTGAACTGGCTAAAATATATTCCGAAAAAGACAAGTATTTATCCATAATTTCGAAAGAGCTTCAAACAGCATCAGAGTATGTTATATCAATTTTACCTCAGCCAATCAATAAAGGTAAAATCAGAACTAGCTGGAAATTTGTTCCTTCAACAAAACTCGGAGGTGATTCTTTCGGATACCATTGGATTGATGATGAGAACTGGGCGGTGTATTTACTCGATGTTTGTTATCATGGGATAGGACCTGCTTTATTATCAATTTCAGTTTTAAATACTTTAAGGCAACAAAATTTAAGAAAAACAGATTTCAGACAACCATCAGAAGTACTGACATCATTGAACAATGCTTTTCAGATGACCGACCATAATGAAATGTATTTTTCAATTTGGTACGGAGTTTATAATTTGAAAAACAGAACAATCAATTTTGCATCTGCTGGTCACCCGCCTGCATTATTGCTTGATTCCAATGGAAAGGACTTTTATCTTTCCTCAAAAAATATATTAGTCGGTATTGAGGAAGATTATATATTTAAAGAACAATCTTTTAAAATTCCGAAATTTTCAAAGCTATATATTTTTTCAGACGGAGTGTTCGAGATTCTTAAATCAGACAGAAAAAGATGGACACTTGAAGAATTTTATAAATACATGATTTTTTCATCAAAGAAAAATTCTGAGGAAGGAACAACTTTAGAAATGGACGATGCTTATAATCATGCACTTAAATTAAGAAAAGGCAGAAGGTTAAGGGATGATTTTTCAATACTAAAAGTATCTTTTCAATAACAATCAAGTTTTTTTTATTAATTTTGAAAGTTTGTAGGAAATTTTCAGAACAATTATGTTTTGATTTTTGTTAACTAAATATCCTTTTTGCTAAGGGAATTGATTAATGTTTTTATAAAACGATGGAGAAAAGATTAAATATTTTATTTTTAACAGCGAGGTTTCCCTTCCCGGTTATCGGTGGAGACAGACTTAAACCATATCATTTAATATCTTATTTAGCCAAAAAACATAATGTTTCACTTGTTACTTTCTATCATGGCGGCAATCCGCCGGATGATTATAAAAAAGCAATTGCTGATTTGGGAGTCAAACTTTATGTTATTCCATTGAACACTATTAGTGCAGGATTAAGAGCTTTTACAAAAATTCTAAAATATCCTCTTGAAATAGGATTCTATTCTAATAAATTATTTTCAAATACAATTCACGAATTGCTGAAGAAAAATAAATTTGATATTTCGTTTGCATTTTTTATGAGAACTGCCGAGTATTTAAAAGAGGAAGATATTAAAAAAGTTCTTATAGCTGAAGATTGCAGAACACTTTATCAAAAAAGGTCTTTTGAGACCAGTAATAATTTTTTACAAAAAATAGTACGGTTTTGGGAATATAAAATGCTCAAAAATTATGAGCCGAAAATTGTAAATTTCTTTGATGCAACAACTTTGGTTTCAAACCAGGATATTGAAGCTATGAAAAAACAGAATCCGGATGTTAATTATTTTTTGCTGACAAATGGGACAGATGTAAATTACTTTAAGCCGAAACCTGAAATTGAAAGACAAGATATCTTATTTGCAGGAAAGCTGGATGTTTGGGCAAATCAACTGATGGTTCAAAAAATTGTTAAAGAGATATTACCTGAAATACATAAGATTTTACCCCGGACAAAACTGAAAATTGTTGGGGCTAATCCTCCAAAACAAGTGATTGCATTGCAATCTGAAAGCATTGAAATACATGCTGATGTTCCTGATATGTTACCATATTTACAGGAGGCAGCTCTTTTTCTTCATCCACACATTGGTGGTTCAGGGATTCAAAATAAATTAATAGAAGCAATGTCTTCAGGATGTCCGGTTGTAACCACTCCAACGGGAAATCAGGGGATTAATGCAGTACATAAGAGGGAAGTGCTAATCGGTTCTGATTGTAAGGAGCTTGCAACACATGCTATAAGCATATTTCAGGATAATAATCTTGCAAACTTATTATCAAAAAATGCAAGAGAACTGATATTATCAAAACTATCATGGGAATCTGTTAATGGAGCATTGGATAATATCATGAATGAAGTTATTAACAGTTAATATGAATTGAAAATGTCAAGTAAGAAGAAAGCAATATTTTTTGACAGAGACGGCGTTGTAAATATGAGAGCCGTTAGTGACTATATTAAAAATGAGGAAGAATTTCATTTCCTTCCTGATTTTTTAGATTTTTTCCCGAAAGTAATTAAATCAAATTATTTAATTTTTCTTATTACTAATCAACAGGGAGTTAGTAAAGGTTTGATGACACAAGAGCAGTTAGATAAAATCCTGTCGTACATGCAAAAACAACTTATTGAAAAATTTGACAAAGGGTTTGATGATATTTTTTACTGTACTGATTTGGCTGAAAGCGGAAGTTATTACAGAAAGCCGAATCCGGGAATGATATTGGAAGCAGTGAACAAATGGGATATAAATAAAGATGCTTCATGGATGATAGGAGATTCCCCAAGTGATGCAGAAGCCGGTAGAAAAGCAGGTTTAAAAACTGTTTTATTAGGTGATTGTGATCTAAAAGATGTTCCTAATGCTGATTATATTATAAAAAATCTTTTTGTAATTGAAGATTTTGTCCCTATTTTACATTAAAATAAATATTTCAATTAATTGTTAATCTTAATTTTCAAAATAAACTAAATTATTGAATGCTTGAGTTTCTTGATAGTATTATAGTTTTCTTACAGACAGTACCATGGTATTTGGTTCTGATAACCGCCTTTTTTATAACCATACTTGAAAATGTTTTTCCTCCTTCTCCAAGTGATTCAGTAATAATTTTTACCGGTACTTTAGTGGGTATTAGTACTGTTGGCTTTATCCCATTGTTAATTGTAACAACCGCAGGTTCAATTGTTGGCTTTGTTATTATGTTTTACCTAGGAACTTTTGTAGGTCATAGAATAATTAAATCAAAAAGAATTACCTTTATAAATGAAGAAAATATAAAACGTCCAAACAGATGGATTAAAAAATATGGATATTTTATAATTGCAATCAACCGATTTTTATCAGGAACAAGAGGCGTGGTGTCATTCCTTGCAGGAATGGCTGAATTAAATCCGACCTATACAATTACTTTAGCCGGAGTCAGCGCATTAATATGGAATTTCATATTGATTTACTTGGGTATGGTATTAGGTTCAAATTGGAGAAAAGCTGAGCAATACTTGTATTCATATGAGCAATTCATTTTACCTGCTTTGGCACTTATTATTCTAATAATTATATTAAGATTTGTAATATTGTACTTAATAAAAAAGAAAAAAAACAAAGCAGGATTATTATAAGTTCAATTATATTCTAATAATGTAAAGCTATCCAAACAGTTTCGTATTTCTTGTCAGTCCATTCGACCCTGTGCTTTTTATGTGGAGGGATATTCAGATAATCACCTTTTTTCAACTCAATTATTTCATCATTATCATCAAATTTTATTCCGGCAGAACCGCTTAGAAGGATGACCCATTCAGCATTATTCTGGTCATACCATTCTCCTTCAGGTGTTGATTGTCCTCGAGAAATTATTCTCTCCAACTTGAAATTTCCGGTTTTTAAAAGTTCCTCGAAAACTTCTGAGTCGGAGTCAGGTAATTTTTGAAATATATTTTCGGGAAAGTTCATAGTTTAAATTGAAATTTTTAAAAACTTCCTCTTCCCAACTTTAATAATCTTCGGTTGAGAAAAATCAATTTTTGTGAATAAATCAGAAACTTTCTCCCCATCAACTGAAACTGCTCCCTGAGTAATCATTCTACGAGCATCTGCTTTGGAAGAAGTCATTCCGGTCATTGTAATCACATCAATAAGTAATTGTTCCGGTTCCTTGATTTCCATTTTTACTTCTTCGATTTCGTCAGGTAAATCTTTTTTTACGAACATTCTTTCAAATTCTTCGAATGATGCAATAGCCGCTTGCTTACCATGATATAATTCTACTATACTCATAGCTGTTGTTACTTTTGCATAGCGTGGATGAATACTGTCATTTTTTAAGCCATTATCCATTTCAAGAACTTTCTCCTGAGAAGCCCATCCACCATATTTATTAT
>CAZEHW010000195.1:0-6848 GCA_964511865.1 uncultured Hyphomicrobiales bacterium
ACAAGTAGTTCATCAATTTTCGCAAATACAAATGATGTTTTATTCGGCTCTATTCCAAATGGTACATTAGCCAATGTATACGGGACTGGACAAAACGGTCCTTTTATGTATCCTGAAGAAATCAGAGCTACTTCAACAGGTGTTCCGCTTTTCTATTATAATTCATTTAAGACAAAGACAGGAGCCGTAAGGTCGCATATTGGCGATTATAAAGTTGTATATCTGGGCTTCACTTTGGAGCAGATAACAAATTCGGATATACGTTATCAAATTTTAGCTACTGCTCACGATTGGTTCTATGGATTAATTTCATCTGTCGAACTGGATGAAAATTTTAAACAAATAGCAGAATCTCAATTTTTCCCTAATCCCTCAAAAGATATTGTCAACTTAAAACTAGATAATTCTTTAAATAATGTCAATATTGAAGTAATAAATAGTTTAGGTGTTACAATGGATAATCTAAAACTTAACGGACTCATGGACAACATTACCATTAATGTTGAAAATTATTCATCGGGAACTTATCTTGCAAAAATCTCAACCGGAAATTCGATATTAGTTAAAACTTTCATAGTTGTTAAATAACTTTTCAATATTTAAAGGGGCGATCTTAGTGATCGTCCCTTCGTATTAACTCTTCAAAAAAACTTAAAAAGAAACAAGATTATAAAATATTTGAATATCTTTCAAAAAATACGTAATTTTGTAGCTGTAAAATTTTGTGAACAGGAGGATTCGCATAATGGTATTGCAGCGGTCTTGAAAACCGCCGGGGGCAACCCTGTGGGAGTTCGAGTCTCTCATCCTCCGCAAAAACATTAGACAACAGTCGATAGTTGTCAGTTGAGGGAAGTTAGAAGACTGAATTATCGAGAACTGTGAACCGAAAAAAAACTCAAAACCCTAACTCAAAACTAAAAAATGTCGGCGTGGCCGGATTTGAACCGGCGACCCCTACTACCCCAAAGTAGTACGCTAAACCGGGCTGCGCCACACGCCGAATTTTTCAGAAAACAAAAATAACATAAGTAAATATAATATACAAGTATTTTCAACAAGATGAGATTATACTCATTCGAAGACTGTTACAGTATTTGCATTTTTTGCAGAAAGTTTTAGCATTTCTTTAGCATTGTCCAAAATATCATCTATTGCCTCATCTTTTCCAAGTTGAGCAATACCTATGCTTATGGTAACACTGAAACTATCAGACTTAATTTTAACAAGGGAAATTGCGACTTCAGACCTTAGTTTTTCAGCCCAATGTTTTGCTCCACTTATTGTTTCGTCAATACGCACAACTCCAAAGATGTTAGAATCTGCTCTGCCAAGTAAATCATATTGTCTGAGTTTACTTTGTAATATATCTAAAACATGCTGTAAAACTATTTCAGAACGTTCGGGATATAATTCAGGATCAATAGCTTTGTATTTATCAATTTGTATTAGGCAAAGAGTCAAGGGATAACCAAAATCAATACTTCTGAGAACCTCTTCGTTTAATCTTTTCATAAAAGCAGGAGTATTAAGTAAACCTGATAAGGGATCATAAAGAAGTCCTTTTTTTAGCATATCTGCAAAATGCAGTTGTTCAATAGTTGACCCAGCATGAGATGCAAGAGTTTTCAAAATATTTACCTCGTAAGAAGTAACATCAGCACTATTCACTCCTTCAACAAACAAAGCTCCATAATTTCCGGAAAATGATTTTAACGGTACTGCAATAAAAAATCCTGAGTCAAGCTTGACTTCTTGCTCGTTAATTCGTATTTGGTCAGAGATGTTGGGTACATTCACTATTACTTTTTCACCATTCACAGATGCACCTGCAAGTGAATTTGATGACACAGATAAACCAACCTCGAGATTATCAGGATAATTATTGTTCCTATACCCGATTACCGCCCAACGGTTTAAATCAGAATCATAACCGATAATACCTGTCAAGGAATTTTCAAAGACAGTTTTCGCAGAATCAAGTAGTGAATCGTAAAGAGCTTTAAGACTCAAACTGTCTTTATTCAACATCTCACGAAACTGATTAACTGCTGATAATGTTCTTGAATCCTGAACCAAATCATATTTTGCAGTATAACTTTTAACAAGGTTTCCTATAAGCTTGGCAAAATTGCCAAACAAACCGACTATTGAAATATCATACGAATTAGATTCTTCCGAATCCACGCATAAAACACCAATCAGCGAATTATTAAAAAATACCGGCATTCCAAAGAAAGAAGTTACACCTGCACGATTTGTATAATATGGTATTAAATCTCTTTCGGCACTTGGACTGATTTCTGTTAGTATCTCAGGTTTCATGCTTTTACCTATTTGGCTAACAATGTCGTTTCCAAATGGGATTCTTTTTCTGACAGCAATTAAACCCGGAACATCAGAATCGAAAGCTTCAATAATCAATTCTTTTCTGTCTGAATTAACCAATATAAATACTGCTGTTTTTGTATTTGTAACCCCTTTCACAATTTTCAAAACTCTTGTCAGTAAATATTCAAATTCTTTTCTTGGTTCCATACCCGAAGCAGGGTCTGTTTCCATTAGTTCGGACAGGGGAATATCAATTTTTTCAGTTTTATAATCTTCGTTAATCTTAATATTTGATTCAGGAATATTTTCGTAATCATTTTCCGGAATATTTAAAGCCGGATGTTCAGCTTTGCCTGAATCAATTGTTATTTTTTCATCTACAGGTTTTTCCTTGGCTATAACTTTAATACCGGAGAATTCTTCTTCAAATTCAAAGTCCTCGAGTTCCGATGTATCAAGTTTCAAAGGTTTATCCTCATGAACTTTTTGTTCCTGCGTTGCTTCATTAACATCAGAGTTTTCATTTAATAACCTGAAACCTTCCTCTTCAGTTATCTCCTTAGTATAATAATTAGTAACTCTAGGTTCTTCAGTTGGAGTATTTGTCCCTGTCGGATAATCTTCAATGACAACACGTTTTGCTTTTTTATCTATCTTTTCGGTTGTCTTGTAATCCTGAGTTACAGGTTTTGTCCTGAGTTTATTGGAACTCATCATTAAGTTTATACGATAAGTAATAATCATTACAAATCTAACTATCCCAAGAATTGACAAAGAAATACCGATAATTTTCATTGACACAATATCAACAAATACAGCTATTAAAAATCCAAGAATTACCAGACTGATTGTAACCAGGTCACCAATTGTCAGTAATTTCTTAAAATCAATATTCTTCATAAGTTAAAGTTATTTTTTTGTTTGATAAAAAACATTATTATTAAAAACCGATATCATTAATATTTCAAAATTAAATAAATATATGAACTTTCACTAATTTAATTGGAAAATAATGAGTTTTCTAATTCCAACACTCGAATTTTTTAATTCCTTTTTGTTATTTTTGCAGATATTGTTTTTCCTTCTCACAATTGTAATTTATTATAATGAAAAAAGAACATATTAAAGAATTATTCGAAAAGTTTGAAAATGCCTGTTATATCTATGAAGGCATTGAATGCTGGAGTGCAAGAGAACTCCAGATAATTTTTCAATATACGCAATGGCGTAATTTTCTTAATGCTATCGATAAAGCAAAAGAGTCTTGTAAGAATGCAGGTGAGACTGTTTCAGACCATTTTGCTGATATCAGCAAAATGGTCGAAATTGGCTCTGGGACTAGTCGTCAGGTAGATGACATTGCATTAACACGATATGCTTGCTATCTTATTGCACAAAACGGTGATCCTGCCAAACCGGAAGTTGCTTTTGCACAATCTTATTTTGCAGTTCAGACAAGGAAACAGGAAATTATCGAGAAAAGATTACTTGATATTGCCAGAGTTACAGCGAGGGAAAAATTATCAAATTCTGAAAAGAAGCTATCAAAAATAATTTACGAACGTGGTATTGACAGCAAAGGATTTGCTAAAATTCGTTCCCAAGGTGACCATGCATTGTTTGGCGGTTATTCAACTCTCGATATGAAGAAGAAATTGATGGTGCCTGAGAAAAGACCTTTGGCAGACTTTTTGCCAACATTAACGATTAAAGCAAAAGATTTCGCTACTGAATTAACAAGTCATAATGTTGTTGAAAAGGATTTACAGGGAGAAAAACCAATTGCCAAAGAGCATATAGACAATAATTTGGCTGTCAGAAAAATATTAATCAAAAGAGGTGTTAGTCCCGAAAATTTGCCTCCTGCTGAGGATATTAATACTGTTCGTCGTAAATTGAATTCTGAAAATAATAAGAATTCAAAAAAAGTTAAAAAGTTAAAAAAATAGAAAGAATTATGCAGACAAAAGAAAAAATTATTATACTCGATTTCGGAGCTCAATACACTCAACTGATAGCCCGAAAAGTCAGGGAAGCAGGTGTGTATTCCGAAATTTATCCTTATAATATCTCAAAGGAAGAACTTCTTTCACTTCAACCAAATGGGGTTATTCTTTCCGGAGGTCCTTCGAGTGTTTATGCTGAGGGTTCCCCTCATACAGTATTTAATGTAACAGAAATTGGAGTACCTGTTCTTGGCATTTGTTACGGATTACAATTAATTGCATATCAAATTGGCGGAAAGGTTGACAGAGCCGCAAAACGAGAATATGGCAGGGCAGAGCTTATAATAGATAAAAATGACGACCTGTTTAAGGATGTTACTCAAAATTCAACGGTTTGGATGAGTCATGGCGATGCTTTAATTGAGCCACCGGAAAATTTCGAAATCATAGGGCACTCAGGCAATTCTCCGATTTGTGCTATTCGTTCTAATGATAAAAAAATCTTTGGTGTGCAGTTCCATCCCGAGGTTCATCATTCATTTGAAGGAAATAAAATATTATCAAATTTTGTCAGGAATATTTGTGGATGTGTCGAGCAATGGAATGCAGAATCCTTCATTGAAAGCCAGATTAAATCAATTCGTGAACAAGTCGGAAATGAAAATGTTTTACTTGCATTAAGCGGTGGGGTGGACTCAACAGTAGCCGCTGTGCTATTGCACAAAGCAATCGGCGAACAGCTTCATTGTGTTCACGTTGATACCGGCGTTATGCGAATGAATGAAAGCAAGATGATTGTTGACCTTTTCAAAGAATCTTTTCATATTCCAATAGAACTTGTTGATGCTTCCGAAATATTTTTAGGACGTCTTGACAGTGTTTCCGAACCTGAGCAAAAAAGAAAAATAATCGGTGCAACATTTATCGAAGTTTTCGAGAAGTCAGCAAAGCAATTAAAAGATGTTAAATGGCTTGCTCAGGGTACTTTATATCCTGACGTAATCGAATCAGTATCTGTCAAAGGACCATCAGCAACTATAAAATCGCATCACAACGTCGGTGGTTTACCTGAAAAAATGAATTTGAAACTAATCGAACCTTTCAGGGAACTTTTCAAAGATGAAGTTCGTGCTGTCGGCAGGATGCTCAATATTCCCGAATGGTTCATCGAGCGTCACCCTTTCCCGGGACCAGGTTTGGCAATTCGCATTCTCGGAGAAATATCAAAAGAAAGAATACACATTTTGCAGTTAGCAGATGAAATTTACATCGAGGAAATACGAAAAGCCGGACTTTACAATGAAATCTGGCAGGCATTTGCTGTTCTTCTCCCTGTGAAAAGTGTTGGAGTGATGGGTGACGAACGCACTTATGAATACACCTGTGCATTGCGTGCAGTAACAAGCGTTGACGGCATGACAGCTGACTGGTTCCCTATGCCTTATGAAGTCTTAGCACGAATGAGCAACCGCATCATCAACGAGATTCGAGGAATTAACAGGGTTACGTATGATATAACGAGTAAGCCGCCGGGGACGATTGAGTGGGAGTGAAATAATGAGAATAAACGACACATTGATGAAATGTAAATGTAAAGCGATTTAGGAATTCATTTTCATCAAATTATATCTATCATTTGATAATATTTGATGCTTTTTTTTAAAAAAAAATATAAAATCAAGGTATTTTGGAAAAAAAATATTTGTTTTAATTCTATAGGTGAAAAATTATGAATTATAAGTTTATTAGAAAATTATTATTCTTAACCATTTTTTATTCAGCTTGTTCCACAATACCTAGTGAACCAAGTCCAGGTTACAAAAGGATTCAAGAATTAATATTATCACTTGAAAATCAACCGAGTATTAAAAGGAGCCGCTCAAAAGAAGTAACAGAAGTTTTAATTTGGGCAACAAAATGTAACTTTCAATTATATATGGGATATCCTATTGAAATAGACTCCACTTACCAATATTCGGGTGAACTTCTTATTGGATTCTCTTATGGTTCAATTTACTATGCTATCGATAATTTTCATTCATTTTCTAGAGAAAATGATATAATTAGGGAATTTAATATAAATGTTGCTATAAGAGGTTTTGAAGGAATGATTAAATGGTATGATGGTATTATTAAAGTTAAAGGAGAAGCAGCACGTCTGCCAATCTTAGAGGATTTAAAGGAAGAAATTAAATATTCAAAAATTAGAACGAGAGCAGAGAAATTGGTAGATAGTAAAATTGATAAATATGGATTTAAAAAAATAATTATTTACATTTAAATATTGTCATACGAGTTTTTCAATACAATTTGATTAATTTTATTAATTTTAAGGTTGGAATTTAAACCTTTTAATTTTACACTATTGTATCAAAATGAATGTAATTTTCAGGGAAACAGATAAAAATGAATTTTTCACGACAGAAAACCTGACGAGGGAGGCATTCTGGAATTTGTATAATCCCGGATGTAACGAACACCTGATTTTGCATAATCTCAGAAAATCGAAGAGTTATATTCCTGAACTCGACCTTGTCGCCGTTTCCGGGGAAGAAATTGTCGGGCATATTA
>CAZEHW010000196.1:0-6807 GCA_964511865.1 uncultured Hyphomicrobiales bacterium
CTAAGAGAATATGATGGAATGAGTTATTCGGAAATTGCTAAAGTAACTGAAAGCAATGTGAATACAGTTAAAGTTAAATTATTCAGGGCTAAGCAAAAGCTCAGAAAAATACTTGAGCCATATATTCAGGATTTGTCTAATTATGAATAAAATATGTAATAAAAAATAAAAGTGAATGAAATGAACACGTACAACGCACAAAACCCTTCCGAGATGCTTCATCTTCTCTTTGACGGAGAATTGGAAAACACGATGGAAACTCCTTTGTATGCGTCTTTGATGCAAAACGAAGAGTTACGCAGTGAGCTTCGGGAACTCATTGCAATCAGGGAATCAATAAGAAAAGATGTGGAAGCTTATACTCCACCGGTTTCAGCAACACAGGGAATATTCAATAAATTAGGATATACTCCACCGATAATTCCAAGAGGTGCAGGCAAAGTGCCATTAGGCTTTATGGGACTGGTGAAACAAAAGCTATGGAATCCTGCGGTAACTGCTGTTTTAGCTTCGTTTATTACTGCATTACTTTTTTGGAATTTCTATGGTAGTGATGAAATAAAAGCCGGAACAAATCAATTTGCATCAGCTAATAAAAATAAGACCTTTGAAGCAAATGCAATACCCAAGGTAATTATCGGCATGGAAAATCAATCTGCGAATAAGATTGAAACACCCCAAGCTGAAAGCAATGCTATATTCAAAGAAAGAATCAAATACGTATATATCACTAAAGAAGATAATAAAGCTGAGTCGGTAACGGTGAAGGAAGTGAAATCGGCTGAAACTACAGAGAAAACGATGGAATCTGCCGAGTTAATCGGTGAGGATTCAAAGTCATGGCTGAGCATGGCATCTCCGGTGTCATTTTTCGTATTTGATAACGGAAGTTTGCAACCAATTCAATTATCACCCGGAAATTTGAATCAACGTGAATTTGTATTAGCGAATAATTTTTATCCAAGTACTGAAAAGGGACATTCTTTACTATTTCAGTTAAAAGCAATGTCGGGGACGTCTTTTCCAAATGTTGAATTTGACAATCCAACCGGAGATATGTTCAAGAACTTTTCATTCGGAGCATTTGTTCCTATAACAGAAAACATACATTTTGGAATAGAAGGCGGGCAGGAACCTTTCAGTCAGGTATTTCATCACATTGAAAACAACAGAGTTTATCTTGTCGAGCAAAGTCCAACTCTTTGGTGGTTAGGTTTTGGTTTTAAAGTGAATTTACAGGAGAAAATAGAATACTTAGCAAATGCACAGCCATTTTTAAATCTTACTTTGGCATCCACAAAGGTTGGTCCTTATGGTAAAGCTATTGCAGGTTTGCAGTTTATTTCTAATAATGGTATTGGTATTATGTTAGGTCTGGAAGGAAGTTCACTCGTTTATCAAGACCAAAAAAGATTTTATTCTACTGAAAAGCTTGGTATAACTTATGGGATGTTTTTGAAGTTTTAAATTCTAAATTTTAAGTTAATGATGGCAGACGGGATGACAGAATTGTCTGAACGACTGGTTAAAAGATTTTGGATACTTATTTTTTTGAACTTTATTAAACGCAAAGGTCGCTATGTATTCGCAAAGTCTCGCAAAGTTTTTTTGTGGAATGGAAGACAGTTACACAAAGTTTCACGAAGATGGATTTGTTAAAACTCTGTCGACCAACGACTATCGACTGTTGACTAACGACTCACGACTATTAAAACGGTGTCCAGACAAAACTGCAAAACGGAGCAACAAAGGGATAGGTGAAAAAGGACAGACCAAAATCTGCAGAGAATTTTGAACTGCAAAGACGAAGTCCCAGCATTACTGCTGTATAAGTCGGTTCACTTACATTGCTGTTCCATAGTTCACCAATAAAATGAAGGTCGTGTTTATTTGAAAATTTTGTATCCAAGCCAAGTCCAATACCAAATGAACCATCGGTGTAAGTTAAATCAATAAAATTATTTCCTATTTTAACTTTGTTATAATCGTCGCTTCCTGCCTTATAAAATATTGCCGCTGTTACTGCCGAGCGGTTTAAGGTAAGTGTTCCGACTCCATAATAATGAATTAAACGGTTATCGTGATTAACAAAACCAAGATTAGAACCAAGTGCAAGAGTTAGCTTTTCTGAGGAAGAATTTAAATCCATATCCAGTAAAGTAAATTTGATATTTGCTAAAGTAACTTGCTGGTCAGAGCGTATGCTTGGGATAAAAGTCCTTCCGGCGCTTATGCTTACTATATCACTAATACCTGCACCTGCGTAGAAAAGGAGTAATTCAAAATTACCTATGAAATGATTGTTTTCTATTGGGTTCGCCGTCGGTAAAAGAAATATCCTGTGGTCGTGGCGATAGTATTCTCTGATTGGTTTTATTTCCAGTATCTGGTCTTCGTATATTGTGGCTGTGCCGATTTCTGTTGAAAATTTAATACCCTCACCATTATCAGGATTGCTTACATTTTCAACTACATAGCCGGATAGAATATCTCCGCTTACTAACCTAATAGTATATATTTGATTTCTGTCGGGCAGGATATTTTCAAGAATACCTTCGTCTGCTAATAAATTATTAACCGGAAATCCTAAAATTAAGATGCTAAAATATATTGTTATTTTTAAGAATGATTTCATTTTATATTTTTTTAATTATTTTTCATTTAACAGAATGCATATTAAGAATTTCTTTGAGAATATGCAAGCTGCCCGCATGCCGCATCAATATCTTTACCGCTTGAAGAACGGATGAAGACATTAACACCTTCTTCTCTTAGCTTCTTTGCAAAATTATTAATCTCATCTTTTCCGGCTTCCCTGAATTCAATTTTTTCATTACCGGTAAAGGATATATCATGATAAGGAATGATATTGACTTTTGATTGAACACGTTTTGTGATTTTTGCCAATCTTTTAACATCATCATCTGTGTTGTTTATTCCCGTTAAAAATATATATTCATAGGTAATCGGAAGCTGTGTTTTTCTGTAATAATTTTCGATAGAGTCTCCAATAGCCCTTAGGGAGACTTTTTCAGCATAAGGGATAAGCTGTTGCCGGATAATGTCAGTAGTTGCATGAAGCGAAACTGCAAGTTTGACCTTCAATCCGCTTTCAGCAAGTTCTTCGATTTTTTTAATAACTCCGACAGTTGATACAGTAATCTTTTTTTGAGATAAAAATCTAACAGAAGGATGAGTGATAATCTTAATAGCCTTGATAACATTTTTCAGATTATACATTGGCTCGCCCATTCCCATAAATACAATATTTGTAATCTTGATGCCGGTAATTTTCTCAACAAAAATTATTTGGTCAATAATTTCGGATGTTTCAAGACTTCTTTTAAAGTCCAGCTTACCTGTGGCACAAAAGGCACAATTCAAAGTACAACCTACCTGTGATGAAACACAAAGAGTGAATCTGTCTTCACGATTTTCGTCAGGAATCAGTACTGTTTCAATTTTTTCTCCATCTGACAAAGTAAAAAGAAATTTGACGGTTCCATCGGAAGAATTTTGTTTCCGGTAATCAGTAATTGCATTAATTAAGAAATTTTTTTTCAATACATCTCTGTAAGCTTTCGGTATTGTTGTCATATCAGCAAAATCATCAACCCTGCTGATATACAGCTCTTTAAAAAGCTGGTCTGCTCTGAATTTAGGTTGTGTATCTTCTAATGTATAAGTCAATAACTCATTTATATCAAGATTTTTTATTAATTTTTTCATTCTTATTGAGATTTAAATTTATTTTGAAGAGAGTTCTGATAAAACTTTTTTTAAAAGATTCAGACTTAAGTTAAATCTGAATTATATCGTTCTCTGTTTTCGATGGGTATATCCTTAAAAAAATTCTCGAAGACAGTTTCAAGTTCCATTTTAAAATTCTCTATATCTTCATGGAATAACATGATATTAGTTCTAAGGAATCTTCCATCCTCCTGCTTCCTGCTTTCCGTAATCTCCAAATATGGATAATCTTGATTTGTTTTCTTAACATCAAAAAAATAAGTTCGTTTACCGGCTTTTACGCGGTTTTCATAAATTAATTCGTTGTTATACTTCTCCATTAAATTCCTCCATTAAAAAAAACAATTATTTAATTCAGTACAAGTTATTCAAGCAAAATTAACAATTTATATCAAAGCAGTATCAATCATTTTTTGTTAAATGAGTTTCAAATTTCTTCAATCACACATATATTACTTAAACAATAACTCAACTCTCCTGTTTTGTTTTCGACCTTCTTCAGTGTCATTAGTTGCAACAGGCTTTTCAAATCCATAACCTTCAGCAGTAAGCTTTGATTGTGATATACCGTTTTGCACCAGATATTTCATAACGGATATAGCCCTCTTTTTTGAGAGTTCTTTGTTATAAGAAGCCTTTCCGATATTATCAGAGTGCCCTCCAATTTCAATATTAAAGTCTTTATATGATCTTAGTATTTTGATTACTCTATCGAGTTCCAGCTTGGATTCATCTTGCAACTTATCAGAGTTAACATCAAAAAATAGATTATTCAGAACAAGTTTAGTGCCTTTTTTAATTGGGTAAAGTACAATATCTCGTGTTATTGTCTTTTCTGATATACCTGCAGAAATTTCAAGATTTATTGAATAGAAGGTATAATCGGTTTTATCTACTGAAATCGAATATTCGGCATCTTTTGGCAGAGTAACATTGTAAGCACCAGTCGAGAAATCACTCTGAAGCTTTGCAATTACTTTTTGTGTCTTCAGGTCTTCAATAACAACTTCGGCTTCAAGTGGTGAGTTTGTTATTCCATCAGTTACAATACCTGTAAGAATGACAGCACCCCTTGCAGGCTTTGCATCTTTTGATACTGTTGTCTGATATATGTCTCCATTAGCAATTTCAATTCTGTCGGATGTAAAATATGCTACATCACCGGCGGCATCCATAGAAAATGACATCTCTACTTCCGGTGAACTGATAGGAGCACCAATTAAAATTGGTGTTGACCATTGCCCTTTTTCATAAACCGATTTATAAACATCCATTTTCCCAATTCCGGGATGACCATTGGAAGTAAAATATAGAGTTTTGTTGTCCGGATGAAAAAAGGGTGAAAGCTCCAGACCTTTTGTGTTGATTGTTGCTCCGAGATTTTTTGGTTCTCCCCAATTCCCATCAGCAACTTTTTCCGTAAGATAAATATCAATACCTCCATAGCCGCTTTGGCTGTTACTGCAGAAAAATAATTTTGTGCCATCAGCGCTGATGAAAGGAAAAGAATGGTCTGATTCTGCCTCTACATCGAATTTTCCCGAAAAAATATTAAAGCCCCACCCTTTTGCGTTCAATTGATTATATTTTCCTTTAAAGAAATTAATTTCTTCAGTAACCTCCCATTTGCCATTTATTTTTTTGGCAAAAGCAATAGTATTATTATTTCTTCCTGA
The DNA here is from genome assembly GCA_964511865.1 of uncultured Hyphomicrobiales bacterium. Classification (GTDB taxonomy): domain Bacteria; phylum Bacteroidota; class Ignavibacteria; order Kapaibacteriales; family UBA2268; genus ChocPot-Mid. Next base: position 5,427 of record CAZEHW010000196.1, read on the forward strand.
AGCAGGTTTGTATGTAAAAACCAGAGATTGCTTATCGCTTGTAACAGAACCGATAAAGTTTTGGTCATCTATATTCGGCGGATTTGTCATTTCAAGTGCCTTTGTCCAATCACCATTTTCCAAAGAAGATTTAAATATTGTGAAATGGAATAGGTCGCTCCCTGCACTTCTCGAAAAGTAAAGAGTTTTACCATCAGGAGAAACAACAGGATTTGATTCAGAAGACTCAGAATTAACTTTATTTGTCAACTTCTTGATAGTAACATCTTCAGTCTTTTGTATTTTCTTTCTACCTTCAGGCTCAGACCCAAATATTGAAGAATACAAAGATTTGCTGATAGCCCCACAAGACACTATAAATACTGAAGACATTAAAAGAATCATCATCATTCCTATGGTTCTTTTTGCTTTTCTTATAAAATTTAATTTATCAAATTGCATTTCTACTCCATGAAATTAAAATATACAAAACAATACATTTCTAATTTATCTAATTATAAATTTTACGTTGCTATCAATTTAATTTTAATTTTATTAAAAATTATTAAATAAAAGCCAGAAAAACAGAAACAGCAATTAATAAGTCAGTTATCAGAACAACCAGTACATTTTGACCCATTGCAGGAATAATCAAATCGAGCTTGTCACCCGATTTAATGGCTGTCATCGTAGCTTTCAATGCTATTGGTAAAGTCAGCAGAGCAATATAAAGCCAAAAAGAGCTAATATTTACTAATGGTAAAATTACAATTGTAGCATATGTAGCAAAAATTCCAAAAGCATAAAAGTAAGAAGCTCCCTTCCACCCAAACTTTATAACAAGATGAAACCGTCCACCCTCTTTATCTGCCTGAGCATCAGGAAATTCATTTAGGAGTAGAAGTAAAGCCGTAAGAATTCCCGGTGGTATTGAAATCAGCCAAACTTCTAATGGTATCAAATCAGCACAAGCCATTTCAGGTGTTGCAGTCATTGCTATATAAGTACCGATAACAACAAAAGTACCGAGTGTTAATCCGGCAAATAATTCTCCAAGTAAAATCTTTGCAAGAAAATTAGTATAAAACACTGTGGCAAAAGCTCCCATTGCTATCAGGGCAATAAGAATGGGATGAGCAACAACAATAAAATATATCCCTATAATTAATCCGATTACCAGTGTTGTAATTGCCGCAATTAAAACACTCTTAGGTGTGGTTTTCCCTTCAGTCAGCATTCCGCTGCCTCCACTGAATGGATTGCGGTTAGTGTTGAAATCAATTTTTGTGTGAAAGTCTGAATATTCGTTGAACAAGTTAACAGATGAATGCGCAGAGGCAACACCAATCAGCAACAAAACTGCATATAAATAGTTAAATCCCTCTGCCGTTGGATATTTTAC
>CAZEHW010000197.1:0-6790 GCA_964511865.1 uncultured Hyphomicrobiales bacterium
TGAAGTAAACCCCACGTACAACTGATTTCCGTCAATATATACATTTGGTTCAATATTAACAAGGTTCGGCATTGCTGTTGAAGATTGTGCATTGAACTGTAAGCCGTTTTGCCCCCAAAGAATTTTCAGAGTAGAACCTACAACCTCAGGCACAGAAGAACCTGCTTCCTGTCCTGCTATGTACATATTTGCAGTACCTGCATTACCTAAAAACCAGACAATAACCTGTTTGATATTGCACGGAGCTTCAGGATAGAAATGTGCCCATTGCATTGTAATTGCCTGATTAGAATAAGATACAACACCTCCACCTTTAGCCCAATAGGTTAAAGTATCAAGTTCGGCAAAAGAAGAATAAATCATTGAAACAAACAATGAAAGTAGTATAATTATTTTTTTCATATTATCACCATTAATAAATGTACACACAATTTTTTTAAGTTATAAAAGTTTGATGAAATAATCAAATAAAATTTATTAGTCAATAGCCGGTAGTCGGAAGTCAATAGTCGTTAGTTATCCTTCGACAAGCTCAGGATGACAGTCGTTTATAAAAACAAAAGAAGTGAAGAATCCTTAACCGGCTCCCCCACTTCTTTTTTCGTTCTTTAGTTTTTTAGTATTTTAGTTCTATTGTTCTAGATTCTATCCGTCTGCCGTCTGCCGTCTGCCGTCTGCCGTCTGCCGTCTGCCGTCTGCCGTCTGCTGACTTCTGACTTCTGACTTCTGACTTCTGACTTCACTTCAAATCAGATGCCTCTCTTGTCCCAATAAATTTTTGATAAGCAAGAAGTCCCACGATACAAACGACACCTATACAGCTAAATATAATCCATAATTCGTCAGTATATGCATTTGCCGCTATCTGTTCTTTAGACAAACCGATTTTTTCGGCAATGACTAAAGCATCTTTTATTAAAATATTCTGCGCCATTTCAATGCTCTGACCTGAAGCAATCAATTTGTCACGAATAAAATCAATCATAGGATTGTCAACAAGACGGGCATACAAATTGGCTCCCAATATTTCTCCGATTAATGCACCAATCATTCCATATAAAAATCCGAAACCCATATAAGTTGCTTTTTTATCCGCCGGTGCTATTGTACCTAAGTACGAAATAAATTTTGGATGTGCTGTCATCTCCCCTATCGAAAAGATAATAATTCCTGCCATGAATATCCAAATGGAATTACTGAATGCAAGCATAAGCATTCCAAAAGTACCAAGTGCAATACCTGTCAGCATGGTTGGTAATGCTTTTGTATTTTTAACAATAAATGTTACCAGAAATTGCAGTAAAATAATTGTTCCGGCATTGATAACAGTTACGAATTCCACTCCGAATTTAAACTGTACTCCTGCGAGACTGTAAAGCCAGTTTTCCCCAAACATATTATTGACAAAAACATTAAATGAAGAAGGGTCAACAAAATACTGTACATACCAAAGAACAGTTCCGAACATTTGAAAATAAAGGATCCAGAACCATGAATAGATAAATATGAATAAAATAAACTTCCAATCCTTGAATACCATTATTACTTTTTCAAAAATACCTTTGATTACCTGACCAATTGGTTCTTTTTTTGTTACCTCTCTTGGCGGCTCTTTGTAGGCTAAAAGAGTTGGAATAATCATAGCACCTGTACCAATACCTGCGGCTAAAAGTACATAATTCCACCCATAAGCTTCTTTTAAAAAGGGGACTAAAAGTAATGGGACAAGGAATGCTCCCATATTTATAGTCCAATAAAATATTCCGAATCCTATCGTTGAGTTTCCTTCATCGGTTACTTTTGCTATTGTCCCTGAAATCACAGGTTTAAATGTACCAGCACCTATCGCCATTATAACAAGTGACAGAAAGAATAGTAAATGGTCAGTAGTTTGGCTAGCGAGCATATATCCTGTACCGAGAAGACCAAAAGCTACAAGCAGTGTTTTTTTGAAACCCATTTTATCGGCAACTGCACCGGTAAAAAGTGGTAAACCGTAAATAAAAGCAAATTGTAAAAATCCTCTGATAGTTCCAACACCTGTAAATCCATCTTTGGTAAAACCGAGATGGTCAGTCATATAAACAGAAAGAATACTCATTACACCATAGTATGAACCTCTTTCAAAAAATTCAAATATTATTGATATCCAATAGGTAAAAGGTAAATCCTTAATCCCTGATTTCTTTTTTATTTCTTCCATATAAATCCAATAAAAGTTATAAATTTCGATATTTACAATTAAATAATCAAGCAAGATAATAAATTTTAAAAGGAAAATTTTAATAAAATTATTAATTTTTTTTGGAGAACTTGAAAAAATTTCGTTTTTTGCATAATGATTGGAGAGTCTAATCAAACATTTATCGTGATTAGGAGAATTTATGAAATCTTGGAAGCCATTTAAAAGGGACGATGCATCTATCACCAAACTGTTAGAGATGGTTTACGGCTATCAAAAAAGCAGGGCGCTTTTCACAGCTTGCCAGTTGGATATTTTTTCGACGATTGGAACTGATTATAAAACTGCATCAGAAATTGCAATAACACTCAATACTGATAAAAGAGCAACACAAAGACTTCTCGATGCACTATGTGCCTTGGAGCTTTTAGAAAAGAGGGTAGATAAATATACTAATTCTACAATTTCGCTAAGATTTTTGGTAAAATCAAAACCGGAATATATGAGTATTATGAATTACAGCAGTCGTTTGTGGGATTCTTGGGGAACATTAACTGAAGCAGTAAAAACCGGAATGAATCCGAATATCAAACAGATAAAAGATTACACACCCGAAGAAACCGAAGATTTCATTGATGCTGTCCATTGGCGTTCATCTTTGTTAGCGGAAGATATTGTAAAAATGATTGACCTGACAAACGTAAACAGGGTCCTTGACCTTGGCGGTGGTGTGGGTGATTACGCTATCGAGTTTGTAAATGCTAAACCTTCAATCCGTTCGACCATTTTCACATTTCCTAATTGCGCTCCTTTTACTCAAGATTATTTAGATTACATCAAAAACCGCGAAGCCGCAGATAAAGTAAATATCATCACCGGAGATATTTTCACCGATGATATTGGCAAGGATTATGATTTGGTTTTCCTTTCATTCGTATTCCAACATCAGGACATATGGAAAAATATTGAACTTGCAAGAAAGGTTCACTCCTCACTTAATTTTGGAGGAAAAATTGTAATTCAAGATTTATTGATTGACGACAAAAGAACTTCTCCCGAATTCAATTCCTTATTTGCTTTGGAACTTCTGGTAAATTCCATAGGAGGTGATGCTTACACAGGCTCTGATATCTGGCTGATTTTGAAGGAAGCAGGTTTCGGTAAAATAAAAAATATGGAAACAGACTTCGGAACAAGTCTTGTTTTCGGTTTGAAGGATTAAAGAAATAAATCAAAATTTAGTTTTATATGATAGGAATAATCACCAAAGGGATTATTCCATCTTAACTTATCAATTAATTTTAAAGCTCCACATCCACCTGATTTTTAATTAGGTCTTCTATCGTCTCGCGTTCTCTTATCAAGTAGTCTTTTCCTTCGTGAACCATAACTTCTGCCGGACGAAAACGGGAATTATAATTTGATGACATAGCATAGCAATAGGCACCTGCATTTTTAAATCCTAAAATATCCCCTTCGGATATTTCTGCAATTTTGCGATCGTATGCAAATGTATCTGTTTCGCAAATATACCCGACGACTGAATAAATACGAGGTTTGTTAATTGGTTTCGAAACATTGACAATGTGATGGTATGCATCGTAAAACATTGGTCTGATTAAATGATTCATACCGGAATCAACACCTGCAAAAATTGTAGAAGTAGTCTGCTTTACTACATTGACCGTTACAAAGAAATAGCCTGATTCACTAACCAGATACTTCCCGGGTTCAAACATAAGTGTAATTTCCTTGCCTAATTCTTTTGAAAATTTATTGAATCGTTCGGATATTTTTTCACCAAGCTCTTCAATATCTGTTTCAATGTCGTCAGGTTTGTAAGGAACTTTGAAACCGCTTCCGAAATCAATATAATCAATGTCAGGAAATTTTTTTGCAACACCGAAAAGCATCTCCGCTCCCTGAAGAAAAACATCAACATCAAGTATATCCGAGCCGGTATGCATGTGAATACCTTCCACAATAATATTATGAGTTTGGACAATACGTTCAACCAGCGGAATTTGATGAATCGAGATACCGAACTTTGAGTCAATATGCCCGACTGAAATTTTTGTGTGAGAACCTGCCATGATATGCGGATTAATCCTAATGCAAACAGGAATTTTATTTCCAAACTCATGACCAAACTGGTCTAAAATCGAGATATTATCAATATTGATTTTTACTCCCTCTTTGACAGCTAAAGCTATTTCTTCAAAAGATACGCAGTTCGGAGTGTAAATAATATCCTGAGGTTTGAATCCTGCGTTAAGACCTAACCAAACTTCCTGAATCGAAACGCAATCCAATCCTGAGCCAAGATTTTTAAAGAGTTTTAATATATTTTTATTTGTTAATGCCTTGCATGCATAATTAATTTTAATCTTCGGGCAAGAAAAAGCGTTAAGCATTTTGTTGTATTGCCCAATCATCTTAGATGTATCGTAAATATAAAGCGGAGTTGAGTATTTTTCACATAAATCCAAAACTTTGAGACCGCCTATATAATAGTTTTCGTTAATTAGTTCCATATCATTTACTTGATTTATTGTTATTATTGATAAAAAAGCATGCAAATTTACAGATTTTTCTCAACATTTATTATATTTGAAAAAAAAATGTATGGAATTGCCAATTTTTTTTTAATTTATAAGTTTATAAAACAGAAAAGAACAAAGAATTAAGTGGAGTTCAAAAAATGAAAAAGATTATAATAGCTTTGATATCGTTTTTAGCGATTTTAAATATTTCAAATGCCGATGAAAAAGGATATTTGCAATCAGCTTATGATGCATATGTTGCTGGTGAATTTGAATCATCTGTTGTGTTTTACGATAAAGCAATCGAATCAAAAGACGATTATGCACCTGCGTATTATGGCAGGGGTTTGGCTAATTCAAATTTAGGAAAAGTCAAAGAATCAATTGATGATTTTAAAAAGGCAGTTTACTATGATAATAATATGTCAGATGCCCATTATGCATTAGGATTGAGTTATATTCAGGATGGGAATTATAATGAAGCAATAATCAGCTTTACCCATGCAATTGATTTGGATAAATCAAAAACCGATTATTTCTATGCCAGGGGTAATGCATTTAAATTGAACAAACAATATGATAAAGCCCTTATTGACTTCTCAAAAGCTTTGGATTTAGACGCAAATAATGGACTTGCATACTATGCACGAGGTGCTTTACATAAGCTTGAAGGCAGAGGCGATGCTGCTTTGAAGGATTTGGAAAAATATCTTGAACTCAATGGAAACCGTGATGGTCTGGAAAAAGAAACAAATCGTTTAATTCAGGAAATCCGCGAAGGCAGAATCAACTAACAATTTACAAATTGAATTACTAATTGATATTTAGAAAGTATTTTGTCGCTTTCGAGACAATTAGGTAATCAATGCCGATAATTATTAGATTCGTAAGTATATTATATTCAGCCGATTACGAAATTTATTAACAAGAATGACTACGATGTCGGTGGTTTTTTGTTTTCTGGTGTCAGTTTGTAGGAACTGTGATTTTTTTTGTGAAACCTAAACAGCGAAACGTGAAACGTCCTTCAACAAGCTCGGGATGACATGAAACGTGAACCGAATGAAGAATTTCACGCAAATGCGCCAAGGGGCAAAGCCCGCAAAGGCAAGCCCCGTCCGACACTTCCCGAAACGGGGATGGAGGAAAAGTCGGAATCACTGATTGATGCTGATTATTGGGTTTTGTGATTTTCACAAAAGTTCATTGTTCTGTAAATTTCTTTTTAGCATTTCATCAAATTATAAAATAAGATTTATTTGTTTACTTCTTAACTACTAAAATGGTGTTTACTAAATATGTAAGGTCAACTATTATGAGAAAAATAAGTGTAACGCTCTTATTGGTTTTATTATTTATTACAAACACAACAAAAACAATTGCTCAAAAGGATACAGTAACACGAGAGCAGGGTTGGAGTTTGGGAGTATGTTTCAGTGATGTTGTTTTAAACTCTACCGGTTATTTAGATGAAATTCCTTTCGTTTCCGGTCCTTTAGAATCATTTCGGGAATCAAATTTTGGATTTAATATTATGTTGAAAGTTCCATTCCTTGAAGATGAAAATATAACTCAAAAAAGCTACAGCGATTATTTTCTTGAATTGAAAAGAAATACATTTGATTTGTATTTTAAGTTAGGATATCATAATTTGAATTATAATTTTTACAGGAGAGATAAAGAACTTGTGGGAGGTGATTCCCCACCTGCAACAGAAGCAGAAATTGAAACAAAATTCAACATTTTAAAAGACGTTTTTTATTTCGAATCAGGATTAAGTTACAACACAAACTTCAATCTTGAGTTTTTTGGAGGTATTAGATTTGATTATAATTTTAATTCTGCAATTGAGTATCGTGAAACTATAATTAATCCACCATTTGTATCATTTATTGACAGCAATTTAATTGACAGTCATTCAAGAACAAGAACATTTGATGTTAGTAATTATCTCACCAATAATAAATATAACATTAATTTAATAGCCGGTATTAGTTATGAGATATATCCATCGTATCTTTTCAACTTATCAATTTTGCCACAAATATATTTGAGCTATAAAATA
>CAZEHW010000198.1:0-6783 GCA_964511865.1 uncultured Hyphomicrobiales bacterium
CGAACCCACGGTACTCCTTACGAAGTACAACGGTTTTCGAGACCGCCCCGTTCAACCACTCCGGCACCTCTCCATTTAAATTAATCAATGGTTTTAGGGAGTGCAAAAATACGAAAAATATTGTTCTTAATAAATTAACTATTCAAATTTACTTCAATGATTCAAATAAGTTCAGATAGCTTTCGTATCTCTCGAAATCAATTTTACCATTCTCCAGTGCCTCAATTACTGCACAATCAGGTTCGTGAGTATGAGAACATGGATAATACCTGCATTTTGGATTGAATTCATCAAATTCGTGGAAGTAAAGCGCAACTTCTTTTTTTTCCAATCCCCATATGCCAAACTCACGGATACCCGGTGTATCAATGATTTTACCACCAGACGGCAGAGTAAACATATTAACTGCACTTGTAGTATGTTTTCCTTTATTTGTCTTTGTGCTTGTTTCACGAACTGCCTGTCCTGAGTTTTTCATCACAGAATTAATAAATGTAGATTTTCCCGAACCGGAAGGTCCTGTCAAAACAGAGATTTTATTTTTTAATTCAATACTTAACTTTTCTAATCCGAGCTTTTCTTTGGCACTGATAAAGAACACTTTATATTTCAACTTGAAATATATCTGGAAATCATCTTTTAATTCCTTAATATCTGCCAAATCAATTTTATTAATACAAATAACCGGTTCGACGTTGTTCAGTTCGGCTGTAACGAGAAATCTGTCTAATAATCTTTTATTATATTTTGGAGATTTGACCGAAAGCATAATTAGTAATTTGTCAATATTAGCGGCAATGACATCTTCTTTTTCGTATCCTACTTCTTTTCTGGAAAAATGATTTCGCCGTTCGTCAATTTTTATAATAGTCCCCGTTTTTCCGGTATCTTTTTCATCAAGTATAAAATAAACTATATCAGCGGCTGTGACAATTGATTGATTTTCGTTTTTTGATATTACTCTACCGGCAGTAGTACATTCAAACAATTCATTTGCTTGAGTTTCGACAAGAATTGTTGTCCCGATAATGCCGGTAACAATTCCTCTTACTGCATTCTCAGGAAGAGTTCCATCTGACTTCATTAAAGTTCTTTGATTTTTTCTCTTCTTATACTTTAAAGAAGGAGTTTTTTTTCTGTCTAATATTTTCTCAAAATCTTTCATTTATAATTTAATTTGGAAACAATCATCATAGTCGAACAGACATAAAATTTATACAAAAATACGATTAAAAGGAGAAAAAGAGTAAATATTAAATTATACATGAATTATAAATTAATTAATATTAATATATACAAAAAGTGTGAAAGAAATTACACACTTTTCCTTTTTTATGGACTGTATTTTAATTATATTTGTTTTAATAGATAAATTAATTAAGGTATATGGTTGAATTATAAATGGACTTTTAGGAAAAAGCCTGATGAAAGTATCATACAAAAAATTGAGAGTACACTGGAAATACCAAAAAGCTTGGCTAAAGTTCTTATTGCGCGTGGAGTGGAAGATGAGCTAGGAGCGAGAAAGTTTTTCTTTCCTTCTTTGGAGGATTTGCATGACCCATTCCTAATGAGCGGAATGGAGAAGGCAGTTGAAAGAATCCTTAAAGCAGTAAAGAATAAAGAACTGATTTGGATTCATGGTGACTACGATGTTGATGGTACTTCAAGCACTGCAATGGTGCTGCAATTCATCCGGGAAATTGGTGGAAATATTGAATATTACATTCCTGACCGATTTACCGAAGGGTATGGTTTTTCGATTAGCTCTGCACAAAAAGCAAAGGATGCAGGAGCTTCGTTAATTATTACGGTGGACGTTGGAATCACGTCTTATGAGCCTTTCTACTATGTAGAAAAGATAGGGCTTGAAGCAATTATTTGTGACCATCACGAACCCGGGGAGCAGGTACCGCACGCACTTACTATTTTAGATCCTTTGCAACCTGAATGTAATTATCCTTTCAAATCTCTTGCCGCATGCGGAGTAGCTTTTAAATTAATTCAAGCTATTGCAATAAAATTAGGAGATGTTGAAAAAGTATATCCTTATCTGGATTATGTAGCTCTTGCTTCTGCGGCAGATATGGTTCCTTTGATAGGCGAAAACCGTACATTGATTTATTTTGGTCTGGAACAGTTAAACACTCATCCACGTCCCGGTATAAAAGGTCTGATTGACTGCACTAATCTGCAGTTAGGAACAATCAACCCATCGAATATTATTTATTCACTTGCACCATTGATAAATGCAGCAGGCAGACTTGGCTCTGCTATGAGGTCAGTGGAAATGATGATTCAAAAAGATGCTACTTCTTCTTTCCAGATAGCACAGCAACTTGAGCAGGAAAACAGAAGGCGTCGTGCTTTTGATGAAAAAACATTTGAAGAAGCTATTCCGATAGCCGACAAACTTTTGCAGAATAAAGACCGACGTTCTTTGGTGATTCATCAGCCGCACTGGCATGCCGGAGTAATCGGTATAGTTGCTTCCCGTCTGGTTGACAGGTATCATCTTCCAACTGTATTAATGACAAGTATAGACAAACTCGCTAAGGGTTCAGCCAGGAGTATAACCAATTTCGATATCCACAGAGCATTAAAAAAATGCAGTCATATGCTTACCGAATATGGAGGACATAAGCATGCGGCAGGATTGTCAATGGAAGAATCTTTAATTCCTGAATTTCGGGAAATGGTAGATGCTATTGCCAGAGAGCAGATTACAGACAGTATGCTCGAGCCGGAAATATTAATTGATTCTGAATTGAAGCTCTATGAACTATCTCCGAATTTCCTTGAGGCGCTTGATAAATTTGCTCCGTATGGTTTTGACAATTACAAACCTATATTTTATTCGAGAGGCGTTCGTTCGGCAAACGGAGTCAAGGTAGTCGGAAAGAATCATCTGAAATTCAGAGCTTATCAGTCATTCGAAATTGATGCAATCGGTTATAATCTTGCAGATAAAATTCATTTTTGTACCAATGGAAAACCTTTTTCAATAGTTTATAATATCGAAGACAACACGTATAACGGTATTACAACTCCTCAATTGCGTATTAAGGATATTCGTTCAGATGATGAGATAGATGCTTGACACAGAATCCGCAAAATATTTCTATGATTCATTATCGGTTTTACTAACCGATGATTTAGCACTACGGGAAAAACTGCTAAAATACTATGCTATTTACAAAGAAGTTTTAAATAAAATATTAGAAAAGGAAAGCAGAGCATTTTCTTCGTATTTTGCTAAAACAGTATTTGTAATTGATAATTACCAGGTTCCTGAAAATATTACATCAGTGCTTAAGAAGTTTCGTCAGCATGCATCTTCTTCTTCGAGAAGCAGAAATTATAATGTCGGAAAATATTCTTTGGACTGTGGAGCAGTAGCAATTGCAAAACTTGTAAATTATTTTTCTGAGATAGAAATACCTTCCAATATTTTATATGTCATTGATAATTTTGATGAGAGAGAATCAAATAAATATTTCAGCCCTGCACCTGTTAAAATTGAAGAGATTCGTTGTGTAGTTGTAGAAAAAGCAAAATCAAAAAATGAGATTCCGGAACTTAAATGCGTTTCCGAAGATTTTGGAACAATTGTAATACAGCTTAATCCTCCATGGGTTGATATGTATGATTTTGTTTGGGAAAATTCCGTAGTGAATTTCATGAATATTAATTCTGTGGATAAGGAAAAACAAATTTTTAAAACGATTTCGACTTCTTTGATTGTGCTTGAGCCGGATTATCTGATGGATGCAACTGATTTAACAGATTGCTTTCAAAACAGCGGCGTTAACCCGAATATATATTTTCTGAAAAAGTTTTGCAATTCGACAGTTAATGAAAGTATGGTTGCAGGAAATCTGATAAACTCATGTCTCGATGAATTACTCAATAATCCCGAAATACAATTTGAAGATATTTACGACAAAGCTTTAATGCTAAAACCACTGCAAATTTTTGTACTTGCATTGAAAAACAAGAATTCCGTTAAAGAAATTCGAGATAAAGTCGCAAAACACTTTGAGAATTTACAAAAAACAGTCAAGCAAATTGAGCATGAAATTATTAGTGTTGAACCATCTTTCATTTCACCTAAATACGGACTTCAGGGAAGGCTTGATGTTCTTCTGGAATATTTTGACAATCCAAAGCAAAAAGATATAATTGAATTAAAATCGGGAAAGGGTCCTGACTCCTCGGCTTTAATAAATACTTTTGACGGGAAAAAAACAAACTCTGTAGTGTGGAACAACCAACTTGCTCAGACGACCTGCTACAATTTAATGCTTGATTCAACTTTTCCGGACAGATTCGGAACTTCAAGCATTTTGTATTCTTCAGTTTTGGAAAACGCAATGCGCAACACTGAAAATATTCATCAAAAAAAGCAGGAGGTGTTATGGGTCAGAAACAAAGTTGTTGGTATTGAACATCAGTTCAGAGTTGGAAATCATTCTATTTTAGATACATTTAATGAAAATAATTTTGGTATCAGACCTCCATATTTTAATGATAATCTGAAAGAATTTTCAGATAAATATTCTACTGCGGATGCTATTGTAAAAGAATATTTTCAAAACTTCCTGACTTTTATTTTGAATGAAATGTCAAGTGCAAAAGTTGGCGGGAATAATGACAGTAAGGGCTTTTCCGCTCTTTGGCTTGAAAATATTGATGAAAAAAAAGAGGATTACTCCGTTTTAAGAAACTTGAAACTAAATCCTGATGAATCCGATATGGATGCGATGTATTTATCTTTCGAAAGCAAGAATGAAGAGCTTCAGCTTTCATCATTTCGGAAAGGAGATATGATCATTCTGATACAGGAATACGAAGACGGGACTTCAAATATTTGGAATAATCAATTACTAAAAGCAACCATTAAAGAAATATCAGAAAAGAAGATAAGAATCAGTTTGAGGAATAAACTCTTCGACAAAAGAATTTTAAAAAGTGATTCTACGTGGATTATTGAAACTGATTATATAGATTCAACCAATAAGAAATTGTATAATTCAATATATGAATTATTGAGGGCGGACAGCATTAAACAAAAATTGATTCTTGGTTTGAAGGAACCTGATTCTATTGGTGAAATTGATACTGATACACAGGGATTGAATGAAAATCAAAGCGAAGTTGTTAGAAAGGCAGTTTCTTCAAAAAACTATTTTCTGATACAAGGTCCGCCGGGGACAGGAAAAACTTCATTTGTTTTAAAATCAATCGTCGAAAATATATATAAATCAACTGCCGGGAACCTTCTTGTTATGGCATATACGAACAGGGCTGTTGATGAGATTTGTTCTGCATTAAAGACAATAGACGGAAATTTCTCTTTTCTCCGAACAGGTTCAAAAGAAAGTTCAGAACATAGTGATATTCTGATTTCATCTTTGTCGGAAACAGTTACAACAAGAGAATTATTCATTAAAGTCAGAGACACAAGAGTAATCGTTTCTACTGTATCATCCGTTATTTCAAATCCCGAAATAATGAATTTAAAGGAATTTCATACTGCAATAGTTGACGAAGCATCACAAATATTAGAACCGCAAATTGTAGGAATTTTAGCTAATGTTAATCGTTTTATTCTTATTGGTGACGAAAAGCAATTACCTGCAGTAGTTACTCAAAATCCGATTAATTTGAATGTTAATTCCGAACTTCTCAATAGCATAAATATTCGGAATCTTGGAGTTTCACTTTTTGAACGGCTTTTGATTTGCTGTACCAAAAACGGTTGGAGCAATGCATACGGATTGCTTAAACATCAGGCAAGAATGCACATGAAAATTCAGGAATTTCCTAATAAATATTTTTATGATAATAAACTTGAAATATTTGCCGATAACGAATGGCAATTTTCTGAAAAGAGTATATTTTCTGAGTATAAAAATGACATTGCATTTTCAACTTTATCTAAAAACAGAATAGTATTTATTGAGTCGGAAATTGAAACCGGAAAAAAAGTAAATTACTCGGAAGTGAAGATTGCAGTTAATTTGGCTCGGAAAATTAAAGATATTTATGCTGATAAATTTAACGAAACAACTCTTGGAATTATCTGTCCTTTCAGGGCACAATGTGCTGAAATTTACAGACAGATGGACAAAGAACTCAGGAAGCAGGTTATGGTTGATACTGTCGAAAGATTTCAGGGTTCGGAAAGGGAGATTATCATTATTTCATTTGCAGTTAATTATGAACATCAACTGAGAACTATGCAATCGTTAACCGACAATGGAGATATATTGATAGACCGGAAATTGAACGTAGCAATGACGAGGGCAAAGGAGTATTTGATTTTTCTTGGGAATTCAGAAATTTTAAGCCGTTCAACTATCTACAACAACTTGATAGAATTTGTTAAGGAGAAAGAGGCTTATATTAAATATATATGAGCTAAGAAGGTTAGAAAGTCCATCAGTAATAAATATATTTTGTATATTTCAATAAATTTTGTAAGTTAGTTTTAATATTTGAAGAATATCTTGTGGGTTCTTGATATCCTCCATAAAGATAAGATTTTGTGAACACTCATTATCAAAAAATTGGGTTTGTTATGAGGAAGATAATTTTAGTCATTATATTAGCTGCTTTTGCAATTGGTTTGCAATTATATGCACAATCGAATTATATAAGATTGACTATACATCCGGATATTGATGGTTATCCTGTATTTAGTCCAAAAGGTGATAAAATATATTTTAATTCAACCAGAACTTCAACAACTAAAACTTACGAATATACTAGTATTTGGAT
>CAZEHW010000199.1:0-6750 GCA_964511865.1 uncultured Hyphomicrobiales bacterium
GTCGTAATCTTCTCTGAGTAAATGAAACTCATAAAATGATGTATCAGTTGCATATAGCTTTGTTTCTTCGATTTCTCTATAAACCCAGGGAGACACATATTCGGATGTTCTGGAAATAGTTGAAAAAGCAATTTTTTTATTGTCTGGGGATATTACTAAATTATTAACCATGCCGCCTTTAAAAACTTCGCCTATCCATTGTCCGGTATGAATATCCCATAAATCAAGTCTTCCATTGAAGTAATGATTTGCATCATTATAGTAATAAAGTCCAATTCCTGTTAATACTCTGTTTTCATCAACTTGTACTGCATGGACTTCAATGAATTCCTGATTTTGAGTTAATTGATTAGTATCCAATACCATATGCAAATCAAAAGAAACAATGTTTGAACTTGTTTCAGTATTAAAAACACTCACAGTTGAATTAGTCCTGTGCTTTGTGGAAATGAGCAGTAATTTATCATCTTGCATAAGAGAAATATCATAAACATTGTTTTCAAATGTAAACTCATTAACTTTTTCTCCGGTTTTAGAATTGGTAAAGCGAATAGTTTTGTCAGAACTACCTGATATCAGGAAATCTTCATTATGATTAAACAGGATTTTGTTTATCTGGGAATCATGAATTTGATATTGCCACAGTATTTCAATAGCATTTATTTCGGAAATTGTAACTAATGAAAGAATAGCTAATATAATGAACTTTGCTTTCATTTCTTTAAAATTATTTGTATTAACGTGATATAGTAAATTTTCTCATTATACGATAATCGTAACCCTGAAGAACACAAATATATACACCATTAGACAGCTTCTCTATTTCTTTTCTGAAACTTTCAATTTCAGTTTCGTTGGAACCGGGAACAGCATTAAACACATCCGATACTTTATTTCCTATTAAATTAAATATGGTAATATTAATTTTTTTATCCTTTTCTTTCACTGTAACTATTAATTTATCAGGTTTACTCCAATCATTACTGTTATATACGATTTCCATGTTATTCGAAAGAGTATCACTAAGCACAGATTGAATTTTCTTTGGTTTAGAGTCATTCGTTTCAGGCTTAGAGTTCGTATTTTCTGTTGGAAGTGAAAATAAATATTTATAAATTTGCGGTGAATATTCTTTTGCCGGTGCTAAGTATGGTTTTTCAAAATTTTGTGAAACCAGAGTATTCATTGATGATAAAAGTGCAAAAATAATCATTAGAATTAGCTTATGGTTAATTCCTAATTTAATGTAATTCTTATCAGTATCCTGCATCATATCAATTTAAAAAAACATATTATTTCATTTTAATAGATTATTAAAATACAAATTACTTTTTTCTTTACAATTAATAAAAAAAATGTAAATTTTGTTAATAAACGTATTGATTTATAGAAAAATTGTATTTTTAGAGTGATTTAATCAAATGCAATGAACAAAAATAATACTTAAAGCTATACAGTAAAGATGTTTAACAATTGGCAATAATTAGTTTTCTGATAATAATTTATTGAAAATAGTATTAAAAAATCTAATGTATTTATTTTTCATTCCAACCATTTATTCCAATAAGAGGAACAAATTTGAAAGTATCCTTTTCAATTATTTTATAATCCTTTTCATTTATTTTAATAATCAGATTCATAATCTGAATATTTTTGTTTCCAATCGGGATTACCAATTTCCCACCAATTTTGAGTTGATGAATCAACTCTTGAGGGACGGATGGTGCAGCAGCAGTAACTATAATACCATCATATGGAACAAATTGTTTTAAGCCAAGCGTACCATCACCTTCGAAGCACTTAATATTAAAATTGAGAGATTCAAATGTTTTCTTGGCATGATTTAACAATTCGAGAATTCTTTCAATAGTGTAAACTTTTGCTCCCATCAGATACAAAATTGCCGCCTGATAACCACTACCTGTACCAATTTCAAGGATTTTATTTCCGGGTTCGATTTCAAGCAATTGAGTCATATAAGCCACAGTATATGGCTGAGATATTGTCTGCATACACTTAATAGGCAATGCAGTGTCTTCATAAGCCCTTTGAATAAAAGCCGGTTCAACAAAAATCTCACGAGGTAATTCCTCAAAAACTGATAATAATGTTTCGTTTGATATTCCCTTATTTCTCAAGGATTGAACAAGTTGAAATCTCTTTTCTCGAAAACTTATATCACTATATATTTTTACCATTTGAACCTAAAAAGCTAAAAATGAGTTTGGTTATTAATCTTACTTATATTTTATCCATAGGAATTTCCCTATCTGATAACTTTGCATTTAATACTTTATGTAAATTCTCTTTTTGAATATCTAATTCCAAAAGTCCGCCATCAGCAATTGAAATAGCTCCTGTTTCTTCTGATACAATTAAAACAACAACATCAAGTTGTTCCGATAATCCTAATCCAGCTCTGTGACGAGTTCCTAAATTTTTACTTCCAAATTTAGTCACAGTCGAAAGTGGAAGAACACATCTCGCCGCTATTATTATCTGATTCTCAATAACTGCCGCACCATCGTGAAGCGGTGATTTAGTATTAAAAATTGATGACAATAATTCACGGGAAACAATTGCATGCAAAGGAATACCTGTATCAACAGTTATTTCGACATTTTGTGAACGGGTAAAAACAATAAGGGCACCGACATGTTTTTCTGAAAAATCTATTGTGGATTCCACAACTGCATCTATTGTCTGAATAATTTTTGATTTCACGAACATTTTAAAAATTGGACTTCTGGTAATCATTAAAAGCAATCTTCTCAACTCAGGCTGGAATAAAATGATAAAAGCTAACAGCCATATATCAGTTACAGTTCTAAGAATCCAATTTAATGATTTTAAACTAATAGCTTCAGTGATGAATTGTAAACCAATTAATATCATTAATCCAAATAAAATCTGAACTGCAACAGTTCCTCTCAGTGCCCGATAAACCCAAAAAACAAGAATTGATATAATACCTATATCTATTAAATCAATTATAGTTACGTTCAAAAAACCAATTTTAAATATTTCCAGCATTATTTTATTTCATTAAGTATGTTAAGTTTTTAAATATTAATAAGTTAAGTTAATTGCACAAATAAATTTAATCAGATGATTTAGTTCTTATTGATTTTTCATAGGCATTGATAATTTTTGCAACTAGTTTATGCCTTACTACATCCTTTTTTGTAAAGAATACAAATTTTATTCCTCCAATATTTTTCAAAATATCTATAGCATTAACAAGTCCGGAATTACTTTTTTCCTTTAAATCAATTTGTGTAATATCTCCTGTAACGATTGCTTTCGAATTAGTCCCCATTCTGGTTAAAAACATTTTCATCTGAGTTATTGTTGCATTTTGAGCTTCATCCAAAATAATAAATGCATTGTTTAATGTTCTGCCTCTCATATAGGCTAAAGGTGTTATCTCGATAATATTTTTTTCGAACATTGATTTCAGTTTTTCAGGACCAATCATAATAAACAAAGCATCAGTTAATGGTCTAAGGTATGGGTCTAATTTCTCGGTTAAATCACCAGGTAAAAATCCAAGAGATTCTCCGGCTTCAACAGCCGGTCTTGAAATAATAATTTTGGATACAGCATTCTCTTTTAATGATTCAAGCGCCATTGCAACCGCTAAAAATGTCTTACCGGTACCGGCAGGTCCTACGGCAAAAACCAGGTCATTTTCTTTGACTTTCATGTAGTACTCGAGTTGGTTTGGAGTTCTGGTCTTTATTGTATCCTTTAAACCATGATAAATAACATTTTGGTTATCTTGTCCCGTTTGTATTTTATTTCGCTTTGTTTTTTCAATCATTTCAGCATCCATTATCTCAATAACAGAAATAATGTCTTCAATTTTTAACTCTCCGTTTCTATTCAAAATGTAGGACATTTCCTTAAAAATTGATTCAATTATTCTGATTTCTGATGGACCACCCCTAACTATCAGATTATTACCGCGAACTGTAACAATGGCTTGAAACTTGTTGTCCAGTACTCGTAAAAAATCTTCATTATATCCTAAAAGATGAACCAGATCCTGATTCTCTAATTTAATTTTCTTCTCATGTATTTCCATTTACAAATATAATTACTTATTTTTTAAATTTCTTATCATACAATTCATTTTTTTCATCATCTGCTTCTTCATATATGTTATTTAAATCTTCAGGAGAATATTTGTAATCTTTCTTGTTTTTCTTTTTAGTGTCTAATTTCATTTCGTCCATTTGTTTCTTCAATAGTTCATTCTGCAAAGAATCTGTTTCATTACTTTGCTTTTTTAGAAATGAAATTTCCATAGTTATTTGATTCATTTTTTCAATTCGACCTTCTAACCATTTTAAGAAACCTTCATAATCTGTCCCAAATCTTTCTGGCAGTTCCTTTGTCACAGATAAATAATAGAAATTCTTTTTTGAATATTTTAAAGATTTAATGCTATCCAAATCATCTAATTTCATATTTAGAATTTCGACAGCTTTATTATATTCTCGAATTTTTGAGGTAACACGTTCTTCGTAGAAATCAAATTTAATAAAAATATAAACTGTTACTATAGATACTATAATAACCAATCCTATAAAAAACTTGAATATAGGTTTATTGGTCAGCATTTTATTTTTATCATTTTATTCAATCGTAAATTCCAAGTTTCAATTAAAAAAGCCCCATCTATAAATTAATACAGCGGGGCTAAAGTTTATTCCAACTGTAACATACAGCTGAATTGCTAATATTTTATTATTATTCTCCTTTAGTACCTTCAGTTGAGGTTTCCATAGCTTCCCTTTTTTCCCGCCAATATTTTCTTTCAGATTTCATTTCTTCATCTGTTTTTGGTCCTGGTGGAGGAATACTTAATACCTGACCGGGATGGATTATATCAGGATTCCTAATAATTGAAGTATTTGCCTGCCATACTTTTGGCCATTGCAATGGGTCACCATATATTTCAACATTACCGGCAATATTCCATAAGCAATCTCTGTTCTCAAACCATGATTTTACTATATATTCTCTTACTTTCTTCTCGCGTAATAATCCAGGGTTAATTTCCTTAGCTAATTTAATTATTTTTGGGAAAAACTCAGGTAATAAAGATATTTTATTTGTTCTAAGTTGATTAAGTTCTGCTTCAAGAGCAAAGACATCTGCTTGTCTGTCAGCAAGTACATCATCAGGAAGTCTTTGCATTTCACGGATTTTTCCTTCAATGACACCAATTTGCTGTCTAAATGCATTTACATCTGCCATTGTGGCACCAATCATACTATAAAGATTATCATTACAATCTTTTATTGAGGTTTTTGTGTCATCAAGTTTTTTCTCCAAACCAGCCATATCGGCTTTTAAAGCATTTAATTGTTCATCTAAACCTGCTATTTTGGTTTTAAATTCTTGAATTCTAATAACTGCTTGATCTTCATAAAGTTGATGGTCAGGACAGCTAGGATTTCCCTTAATATCACTTGGACATTGAGCATATGCAAATGATGCTAAGGTTCCAAGTAATATTACGAACAATATAGAACTGAATATTTTTTTCATTTTTGTCTCCGTTTTTTTTGTTATCAAAGTTTGTTTTTAATAAAAATTACACACAATTATTTCTTCTTTTTTGGCTCAGGTTCAACTGGGGCTGCCGGTGGTTCCGGTGGCCAATCAGGCCATACGTTGGGCCATTGTGATAATTTTTGTTTAACAAAATCAGATTTCTCTGTGCAATCCTTTAATTCAGACTCGCGGGAACTAATCTCAGTTTTTATTTTACTGATATCGTCTTTCTGGGTTTGAATTTGTTCAGTCAGACTTTTCTCCTTGGCTCTAAGTTCTTTGAGTTCTTCCAATTGTTGTGGAGTAACCATAGGTCTGCAGCTGCTAGCAATTAATGCTGCACCTACTACTATTGTCGGCAGTGCTAAATTAGAAATCAACTTCCGAAATTTCATAATACCTCCTATTATACTAAATATTTTAAATAACATATCTTATTAATTTTCTTAAGTATTCTATATAAATTTTTGCAAATATCATATATACAAAAATATTATTAATATTTCTGATTAACAAATATCGTAAAAAATATCTTAGAAAACAATTATTTTTTCCCCTTTTTTTTCCTATTTGTATTTTATGACACTAAAATCAAAAAATATAATAAAAAATATTAATTCCAATATTTGGATAAAATTCTTAAATTGAATAAAAATTATAATGAAATTTAAAGGAAAAAACATGAAAATTCAATTATTCTTTGCAATTGCCATAATAGCTTTGCTGATAGGATGCACATCTGAAGATTTAACACCTAAAAGAAACAAAACTTTTTATATCAAAGGGACAGTTTTAGGGTACGACAGTAAACCAATGGAATTAGCTCACGTTCATGCCCGTATATCAGGAAAAACTTCTTTTTATCAGAGCTATCCAACTGATAATAATGGGAATTTTAAAATTCCTGTATCTTCTGCTGATTTGATTAATTTGCAGTTTACCGGTGTCAATCATTTGATGTATTCTCTCGAAATCTTAAATCCGGGTTTTGATGAGGATATTGAACTTCAGGTTAAATTGAAACCATATCAGGTTAAACCAGATATAGCTGAGTTGAAAGTTATCGGTAATTTCAATAAATTCTCATTCTCAAATGATTTTATTAAAATGGATAAAAACTCAGATGGCAGCTTTTCGGCTGTTGTTCCCAATAAATCTGATACTTTATTTTATCAGATTCTTGGT
>CAZEHW010000200.1:0-6727 GCA_964511865.1 uncultured Hyphomicrobiales bacterium
AAAGGAGTACTTTCGGCCATACCAAATCCAATAAGAGATTTAGCTATTTTCGGAAGCATGGATGCCCCCATATAAATAACTAAAACAGTATTTTTCATTTTCGCCAACAATTCCCATTCGACCTGTGAATCAGCTTTATCAGGCGATTCATGAGCAGTTACAAATACGGTCTGGGTTACTAAACTACGATGGGTTAATGGAATTCCTGCATATGCAGATACTCCTGCACCGGCAGTAATGCCGGGAATAATTTCATATTCAATTTTTTCATGTTTCAAAGCTAATGCTTCCTCGGAACCCCTCCCAAAAATTAGTGGGTCACCTCCTTTAAGACGCAAAACGAGTTTTCCCTCCTTAGCTTTCTCAACTAATATTTTAATTGTATTATCCTGAGAAACATGATGTAGTCCCGCTTCCTTACCTACAAAAATCTTAACGCAATCTTCTTTACATTCGTTTAATAGTTCAGGATTTGCTAATTTATCATATAAGATAACATCGCACATACGAATATATTTCAATGCTTTAACCGTTAATAAACCTATGTCTCCCGGACCGGCTCCTGCTAATATCACTTTTCCATTATTAATCATACCACCATTCATTATTCATTATTCACTGTTTAGGTTTATTGCAATATTTATCAATAAGTTCCTGAGCTTGTTTAAGACCATTCTTAACTGCCTCTTCCCAATCAATACATGCACCTTTAGGGTCATCAAGATTCAATTTAGCTACCCCCCGATTGTAATATGCAGTTGCAAGTTTAGGATTAAGTTCAATCGCTTTATTAAAATCTTTAACTGCATCCTCATACTCCTTCAATTTCACTTTGGCATTGGCACGGTTATTAAAGACTGTTGCCTGTTTTGGATTTAAAGCCAAAGACCTGTTGAAATCTAATATAGCCGGTTTATAATCTCCTAATTCTGCTTTGACTAATCCTCTTCTATTATATGCTTCGATAAATTTAGAATTATTCCTTAGTGCCAAATCAAAGTCCTTTAATGCTTCTGTGTATTGCTTCATTTCAAATTTTGACAGTCCCCTGTTAAAATATGCATCAGCATAATCATTTTTAATACTTATTGCCTTGTTAAAGTCCTCTATAGCTTTTTGATGTTCCTTTTGTTCAACAAACGCTGTACCTCTTAAGTTAAACGCCTCAGCAGATTGTGGATTTAATTCTATTGCTTTGTTAAAATCATTAATTGCAGACTCAATATCACCCAGATTAGCCAGTATAACCCCTCTGTTTAAATACGCTTCTGTTAACTTTGGTTCAATATTTATTGCTTGTGTGAATTGGTCAATTGCTTTCTCGTATTCTTTTTTCTTAAAGTAGTTTTCTCCATCTTTAAAGTATATTTCTGCCTGAGTCTTTGGATTCATTTTGAAATTCTTTTGACAGAATAAATGGCTTTCCGTTAAAAGAAAAACCAATAACAATCCAATTAAAAATTTTACATAGATCTTTTGCTTTTTATTGTTCATATACATATTATGTCATATCTAAATAAATATATTAATTTACAAATATAATTAAATGAATTAAAACAAACATTAGTAATAATTACTTTTTCTGAATATTTTCTTATTTCCTTGGAATCTGCCTAAGCTTTAAACAAATAGAAATAATCATAATCAAACCACAATTTCTGATTGCAAAATGGGGTTTAATCGTAATTAAATAATTGATTTAATGCTGAGTGTTAGATAGTTCTTCTAACTTGGTTTATATCTGTAATAAGCCACTGCTTTGACGTTACCTCCTGAACTTGAGCTAATGTTTAATAAAATTCCAAAATTATTTGATTCTCCGTCAGTTGAGGTATTACCAAGTTGAAACTTACAAATAACAACAGATTTCTTTTCAGAGCATTTTGTATTCATTTCTTCAAGAATTAGACTCCATGTATGTTGTTCTTCTCCATCTACTAATTCAGTGTTTTTTGAGGATACTTTAATTAAAATTCCCATTGTATTATTATCAAAAACAATGCAGTCCCAAAGCTTAGGTTCATAGGAAATATCAATCGGTGCAGTACTTGTTGTTGGAGATTCGGGAATTGGTAGTTCGTTTGTTGACCTAAGTCTGGCTATATCCCACATACATTGCCCATAGGAATAATAACTCTCAGTATTGTCTGCATTTTTTACTTTTAAGATACCTATGGCATCGACTACCAAACTTACTTGTTCAAGTTCGTCGTTAGCTATCATAATTGTTACTTTTCTTGCTTCAAAGTATTTATCAATTGTCTGGACTTTTAAACTAATTTCACTATTCTTCCATCCACTAATGATTAATTTAATCTTTTGTTCTGAGCAGTTGACAAAACCATTTCCCTGAAAATCACCAAAACCTGAACCAATAATTTTGACAACTGTACCTTCATCCGCACAGCCAAGATAACCAAAATAAATGCTTTTAGTATTACAATCGTAATTCTCCGGGCTCCATCCTTTCACTTCTTTTATTTTTATCTTTCCATTAACTTTATATCTCGAAATTTCAAAAGGTATTTTATTTAATTTGCTGAACAAATCTTTCGTAATCTTATTTTGGGCAGAAGATTGCTTCTGTGCTTCAAGATATGTTGAAGCATATAAAAACAATAAAAGAAAAATTGTATATTTTATCAATATTTTTATCATATATCAAATAACCACAATATTCATTCCAATTTGCCGAAAAAACAGTAATTTATAACAAAAATGAACAAACCTTAATTTGAACATACGTTATTTAACGAAATATGTTATCATTTAATGATTTAAATAACAAATGTTTTTAACAACATATGTAAGAAATCAAAAAAATAAATTAAATTGCAAATAAATTAAATTTACAATATAGCAAAGTTTGAAAGAAAATTTAAAAATATTATTGATAATTTACATCTTCTTCGGGTTTACATCATGTACAAATCCGTTTGCACCGAAATTGGCAGATTATGAAGAAGGTGGAAGTGTGCTGGGTGACCAAAGAACAGAAGAAGGAATTTTCACTAATTTCAGCTATGCATACAAGATGAAGGACACTGTAGTATATGGAAAGCTCTTAGATGATAACTTTACTTTCATTTATAGAAATTACGACAGGGAACCTGTTGTTGATGAATCTTGGGGTAGAGATATTGATATGATAACCACATATCGTTTGTTCAATGCTACTCAGCGTTTGGACCTTGTATGGAATGAAGTCAGTTTTAAAATTAAAGACAGTTTGAAAATGATAATATCGAGAAGTTTCGCACTGGATGTTGTTTTTAGTGCAGATGACAGGTTTAAATTACAAGGAAAAGCAACCTTTACACTAATTAAATCTAATGAAGATGCTCCCTGGAAAATTCAGGAATGGCGTGATGTTACGAATAATTAATATAATTTAATTTCAGTTAAGTTGTTTTCTCAGTTTTGGGTAATTCAATAGCGAAAGTACTGCCTTTATCCGGCAAACTGTCTTTAACATAGATTTTACCATTATGGTATTCCTCAACAATCCTTTTACAGAGACTTAATCCTAAACCCCAACCACGTTTTTTAGTTGTAAAACCCGGAAAAAACACCTGCCTTCGCTGTTTATTGGTCATTCCCTTACCATTGTCGGAAACAGTAATAATAATAAAATTGTCGGCTGTGTCTTTCATGTCAATTAAGACCAATCCTTGTTTATTTTCTATAGCTTCTGCGGCATTCTTTAAAAGATTTTCGATGACCCATTGAAATAAATCAACATTAATTTCAGAAAAGATATTCCTATCCAGATTTCTCGATATTTTAACTTTTCTTCCCAAATGCGGCAATCTTTTTTCAAAATATTGGCAAACAGTTTCGATTATCACATATAGATTTTCTATGTGTTTTTCAGGTTGAGAACCGATTTTTGAGAATCTTGTCGCAATAGTATTCAAACGATTGATATCATTTTCCATCTCGACCACAGTTTCGATCACTAAATCTGGGTCAGATTTATTTATTCTTAAAATTTCGAGCCAAGCCAAAAGTGATGAAAGTGGTGTACCCAATTGATGAGCCGCTTCTTTAGACATACCAATCCATACTTTTGATTCTTCGTTACGCCGAATATTGCTGAATGCGATGTAACCAATTAAAATAAAAACTGATATAATAATTATCTCAACAAGCGGAAAATATTTAAGTCTGCTAACAAGTGTGGAGTTCGAATAATAAAACTTTTGTAGAATTTTTCCTGATGATTCCCGCAGAATTATCGGAGGATACTCCTGCCCCATTGTTCTAACTAAATCTATTAAATATTTTTCCTGTAGTTCATCCGAAAGACTGGTGTCAATGAAAACATTTTTTGTATTTACATCATAAGGTTTGTTTGGAATATCGTTTTTATCTGTGATAATTATAGGAAATGAAATCGTCGGTGAAATTTTAAGAACTAAAAATGCTATTTCCTCCAAATCTGAATTGGGCTCAAGGTTCTTTCTATATATATCGGCATATAGCTTAATAGTTTGCTGTTCTCTAATTGTCAATTCTTCAAGTAAGCTTTGAGTATACCAAACAACAGATACTAATATTGCAAATCCGGATAGTACAAAGACTATCTTAATCTGCCATTTGGATAGCGAATAATGGTAAAACAAATCTGAAAATTTCCGTTTAAACATCTTATTTAAATATATTTCTAAAAATTAAAATCTGCAATTTTGCTGACATCTACCTCAATCTGCTCACTATTTCTCATATTCTTAACCAATACTTTACCAAGTTTCAACTCATCTTCACCTAAAATTATTGTATATTTACAATTCATTTTGTTTGCTTCACGCAATTGAGCTTTTACTGAACGATTCATTAAATCATATGATACTTTAAACCCTCTGTTACGTATTATTCCAGCGATTTCCAACATTTTTTTAGATAAAGATGGCTCTGTCAAAATTAAATATACATCCGGATAATTATCAGTTTTTGGAAGTTTATTTGTTTGCTCCAAAATCAATAGTAATCTTTCGACACCCATTGCAAAACCAATTGCCGGAACTTTCTGTTTGAATCCCAGTTGTTCAAATAAACCATCATACCTGCCACCTCCGCCTAAAGAATCCTGAGCACCAAGTGCCGAACTCTGAAATTCAAAAACTGTATGACAATAATAGTCAAGTCCCCTTACAAGCTGTGGATTGATGTTTACTTCTATTGATGTATTGCTTAATAATTCTTTCACTTTTTCAAAATGTTCAGAACTTTCGGAATCCAAATAATCTAAAATAATCGGTGCATCTTTAAGCAAGTCAATATCAATTTGTGCTTTTGAATCCAGGATACGCAAAGGATTATTTTCGAACCTGTTTCTGCTGTCTTCCGATAATTTGTCTTTATAGCTAAACAAATAATCAGTTAGTTCCTGTTTGAACCTGATTCTTGTTTCGTTTGTTCCTAAGGTATTTAAAAGTAATGTATAATCCTCAATACCGGAAGAACGAATTATGTCGTTGGATAAAAGTATTATTTCTACATCACTTTCAGGTGTATTCGAGCCGATGCATTCTGCACCGTATTGATGAAATTGTCTCATTCTCCCCTTCTGTGGTCTTTCATGCCTGAAAAAAGGTCCAAAATACCATAATCTTAATAAAGGTGAGCTTTGAATTAATGAACTTTGAATTACTGCCCTAACCAATGAGGCGGTTCCTTCAGGTCTTAACGTAAGGGATTCTCCACTTTTATCTAAAAATGTGTACATCTCCTTGTTAACGATATCAGTTGCTTCACCAATACTTCGTGAGAAAACTTCAGTTTTTTCAAACATTGGTGTTCTGATTTCCTGATAATTATATTTATCAGATACCACGGAAAATATATTTTCAATAAAATGCCAGTATCCGATTGAATCCGGTAATAAATCTTTTGTGCCTCTGACTGATTGTATCATGTTTTATAAACTACTAATTAAATAATTTAGCAAAAATAAGAAATATTAAGGATTAATAGAAGAATTTGCATTTCTTAGTAACTTTAACCGTTGAAATAATAAGAGATGGATTTAAAATTATATAAGCAGTTTGCCGGATAATATAGAATTCCAAAAGAAATTGAAAGTATTCACAATAAAAATACCTTAAAAAATATTTTTGTATTTCAAATGAAATTCATATTTTTGTATTCTTTGAAAATACAATCCTGAGTAGCTCAGCTGGTTAGAGCATCTGACTGTTAATCAGAGGGTCCGCGGTTCAAGTCCGTGCTCAGGAGCAACGAAATTGGGGCTGTCTCAAAAAGGCAGTCCTTTTTTATATTTAAGCTATATTAAAAATTGTGGTAACAAAATAAAACTAATCCTTCCAATTCCACCACTTTAGTAACTCAGGGTTATGTTTTTTGTTACTTGCAAAGTAAACTGCACAGCGGAAAACATATAGCATACAACGGTCAACGTGAGTACCGAAAAGCCGGCAAATATCCTCATACATCTGTTCCGGATTTTTGCCTTTTAATTCACTAACACTTCTGTAACCCATATTCCACAAATCCCCGGCTATGGACTTGCCAACACCGGGGATTGTTTGAAATTGTTTTAATATTTCTTTTTTATCAATCACTCTAATATTTTATCAATTTTTGTATTGTTGTTTTACTGCCGGATATCATTTTTACAAAATATGTTCCGGGTTGAAGGGCACTAACATCACATTGAATAATATGATTTCCATTCATGTTAAATGAATTGTTTAACTCTTTGATT
>CAZEHW010000201.1:0-6677 GCA_964511865.1 uncultured Hyphomicrobiales bacterium
CCTATTATTATAAGAATAAAAATATTTCAGTAATTGCTTTAAACGATATTTCAGAGCGTAAAAAAGCTGAAATTGAATTGCAGGAGTCTAAAGAGAAATTGAAGGAATTTGCATCATACCTTCAAACGGCAAGAGAAAACGAAAGAGAAGTAATAGCAAGGGAGTTACACGATGAAATGGGTCAGGTATTATCTGCCTTGAATATAAGCGTTTCATCTCTGGTTAGAGATTTTACCGAGAATAGTGAAATTTTAACCAGAGATTATTTGTTTAAGGAATTTGATTCTTTGCAAGCTATGATAAACCTGACTATCCAGAGAATACGAATGTTAATTTCAGAATTACGTTTGGAAATTCCTGGCGAATTTTCGGTTTTTGAAGCGATTATTGGTCAGTTAAACGAATTTAAGAAAAACACGGGGATAGGCTATAAATTTCATACAAACAAGGAAGATATTACTTTAAATAAGGACACATCCATTACCATTTTTAGAATAGTCCAGGAATCTTTAACGAATATAATTAAATATGCAAACGCTACATATGTTTCTGTAACTTTCAACCTTGAAAACGGTTATATATTCTTGAGGATAAAAGATAATGGAATCGGAATTTCCGAAGATATTTATAAGAAAAAGAAGACATGGGGTTTGATTGGAATGAGAGAACGTGCTGAATTATTAAAAGGTACACTATTAATAAACAGTAAGCCGGGAAAAGGGACAGAGATTGTTTGCCGGATACCAAATAGTCAATAGTCGGCAGTCAATAGTCGGTAGTGAATTGTTAATTGTTAATTAAAAAAGGATTGGAATATGAAAAAAAATATTATTAGAGAAAAATCTTTTAAGTTTGCAATAAGGATAGTGGATTTGTATAAGTATCTATGCGAACAAAAAAAGGAATATGTATTAAGAAAGCAACTGTTAAGTTTAGGAACTAGTATAGGAACAAACATACGTTAACAATTGACAATTAACCATTAACAATTAAAAAGATGATAAAGATTGTAATAGCAGATGACCACAATTTATTACGCGAAGGATTAAAAAAGGTCATAAAATCAGAATTAGATATGAAAATTGTCGGAGAATTCGATAATGGCTCTGATGTACTAAGTTATTTTCGCAGTAATGACTGCGACCTGGTTATTTTGGATATTAGTTTTCCTGAAAGAAGCGGGTTTGATATATTATTTGAAATTAAAAGAATAAAGCCGGAACTCAAAATAATAATGTTGAGTATGTTTCCCGAAAATCTTTATGCTGAAAGGGCATTTAAACTTGGAGCCAATGGCTATATGACTAAGGACAGTTCACCTGATGAAATAATCAAAGCAATTAGAATGGTTATAACAGGGAAAAAATATATCAGCGATAATTTTGCTCAAAAACTTGCCGAAAATATTATTGTGGATAAACATAAAGACAAACACGAGGAGCTTTCTGAGCGTGAGATGGAAGTGTTAATAAAAATTGCTCAAGGAAAAAGTATCAGAGAAATTTCCGAAGAGATGGCTCTTAGCCAAAGTTCAGTCAACACTTACAGAACGAGGATTTTAGAAAAAATGAACCTCAAATCTAATACCGAGATTATTTATTATGCCATCCAATACGGTCTGATAAAAATTAATATTTAACTGAAGGACAATTAAATGAACTTACTGATTTCTTCAAAGAAAATCAACTTTACGAATTTGTGTTACTTCTGAAGCTGATAATGATAATAGGTGTAAGGATTGAAGAAGCAATAAAGATTAATTGGCTTGATATTTCAGAAGACGCTATATTAATTCATGGAAAGGGTGGAAGGGACAGGCAATTCCCAAGGTTGTTATTTCCCGAAATTGAATCAGTATTAAATAATCTTAAGGTATTTGAAAAAAAGAATAATGGTAAACTACTTTATTGGACATCATATGCAAAGTTGGAAATGAAACTTCGGGAAGCATGCATTGAATTAGGTTTTTACGAAGAAGGGAAAAGTTTTCATTCAATAAGAAAATATTGTGAAAATAAATTGATCAATAACGATGATTTTAATCCATACGAAGTTGCGGAAATAATGGGTCATTCGATACAGGTTCAAGAAACTCATTATAAGGAAATTCTTGGAGCAAAAAGAATGACAGAAAAAATATTTAGTAGAAGAAACAACAAGAAAATTGTACGGAATTTGTACGGAATAAAACGCAATTCTTAACATAAAAGGTCAAAAAATTGTAAAAAATGGCACAACTACAAATTTTATAATAGCTTGATATTCATGGGGATAGCTGTTGCTTGCTGGATTTAATGAAAAATCCGTAGAGCTCCCCCAGGGAGCACTTAATACTAATGTAAATTGCTATTTAATAAGAACTTGAATTATTTATTATAAATAATTCCAACACATTTCCGACAATTTTTTTAAAAATTCATTTGTGAATTTATTTTTTATAAAATTGCTATCTATTAATAATTAGCGATAACATCACCTTCATTTATGTCTGGGAATGGATATTTTTTTATATTTGTATTAATATAATAAATATTTCTTTTTAATGACTAATGACAATGAACTATAGTGAACCTTTGTTCAGACCGCCAAGTGAGGCATACTCACTTATCCTTCAGCCAACAATTGGCTGTACATGGAACAAATGTGCTTTTTGTGAAATGTACTCAACAAAGAAATTTACTACAAGAAAAATTGATGATATCGTTGAAGAGATAAAAGAAATCTCAGATTATGCAATAGAAGTTAAGAAAGTATTTTTAGCAGACGGCAATCCCTTGTGCCTCTCTACCAACAAAATATTAGAAATATTATATGCAATTAAGAAGTACTTGCCAAACGTAAGAAGGGTATCCTCTTATGCTTTGCCGTCTGATATTCTTAGGAAGAGCAATGAAGAATTGAAAGAAATTAATGACGCAGGACTTAAATTGCTTTACTTAGGAATCGAAAGCGGTGATGATAATATCCTGAAAATGATTAATAAAGGGGAGACCTATAAATCAACAGTGGAAGGACTTTTAAAGGCTCAGGATTCAGGTTTTCAAAATTCAGTTATGATTATCAACGGTCTTGGAGGGAAGAAATATTTCCGGCAACACGCATTGAATTCTGCAAGAATTTTGAATGAAATCCAACCATATTATTTCTCAACTCTTGTACTAAGTTTCCCATTTGGCGTTGATAGATATAAACAAAGATTTAATGGTGAATATCAGGAAATGACGATAATAGATTTATTGCTTGAAATGAAAGTACTCCTTGAAAATCTTTCCCTTAAAAGCACTATTTTCAGGGCTGACCATGCTTCAAATTATCTTATTCTAAAAGGAGTATTGTCAAAGGATAAAGAAAAGTTACTCGGTCAGTTGGACTTTGCTATTAAAAATCCTGAAACATCAGTTTTTCGTCCTGAGTGGATGAGAGGGCTTTAACTAATTGAAAGTGAGGGATTAGTTTTCTGGTATTTTCCCCTTGATAATTCTATACGAACTATATGCAAAAAAAGGTGCGGTCAATACATCAATCGTATAATGAACATGCTGGATTATTACAGATAATCCAACTGATATTACAGCAATTAACAAAAACATTTTTAAAATCCCTTTTTTTATAAGAAGAAATAACAGGAACAGAGTTGCTGTATGACCTGAAAAAAATAAATCTTTTGTCAAAGTCTTACTTGTTGCAAATATTTCTACAATCGGGTCAATTAATGGAATCATCCCTATTGGCGGGTCTAATGCCATTAAATACATAGAAATAATTCTGAAAACAATCATTAAAATATATGACTGAACTGCCTTAACGAACAAAACAGGTGATTTTAATAATTCATAAACCGAAAGAATTAAACCTGCATACAAAAACCCAAAAATCAGCCATGTCAGGTCAATCGAAGGTAGGATATTCAATATTGGGTCATTCAAAATTGCCCCGTGACGGCTTTCAATAAAATGTAAAAAATTCGATAAAATTATTAAAATTATTATTATTCCTGATATTGTTAAAATCAGTTCTAGCTTATGATTGTTAGCTTTAATATAATATTTCCAGTTATTTATCATTGCTTTCATTAAAATAATAGTTTAATTATTGAGTTAAATACTTAGAATAATTTACAAAAAATTTATTTGTTAATTATTAAAAAAATGAAACTAAAATAAAATGATTACGTATTATATTGAAGTTATATGTTCTGCCGGAGATAATTAAGACAGAACAAAATTTTAGAAAGGAAAAATATGTCAAATTCACAGCAAACAACTTTGCCGCCTACACCTCCGCCGTATTATATGCAGCCGAGGAAATCAAGATGGTGGATACCTGTTGTTATAATTGTCGGAATAATTGCAGCAATAATAATCTTTTTTATTGCGGGTATAGCTGTTATCACTTCATCTTTTGAAAAAGAACCGTACAGTGTAAAAAATAATTCTGTTTTATATCTGAATCTTTCCGGTTCCCTTGAAGAAAGGGTTAAGGACAGCCCCTTCAACTTCATGAACATGAACAACAATTTTACTTTCAGTGAATTAATGATAGCCATTAAAAGGGCTAAAACTGATGAAAGGATTGGCGGTATTTTTATTAAGAATTCAATTGCCTCGATGGGTTTTGCTAAAGCTGAAGAAATTAAGGACGCAATTGATGATTTCCGAAAGTCAGGAAAATTTGTTTATGCTTATATGGATTTTGGAAAAGAGCTTGATTACTACTTAGCTTTGTCAGCAGATAAAATATTCGTACCCCGGGAAGGATTAATGGAACTGAACGGATTTGCAGTTACCTCACTTTTCTACAAAGATATGTTTGAGAAAATTGGTATTGATTACTTCGTGCTTGGTTTCGAAGATTTCAAATCGGCAGCAGAACCTTACAGTAGAACCAGCTTTTCGGATTCAGCACGCTATCAGTACAGAGTTCTTCTCGATCAAAGGTTAAATCATTTTGTTGATGCTGTTGTAGAATCAAGAGGAATTGAAAAACAGCTTGTTTCAGACGCCTTAAATCGTGGGATTTATTCAGCAGATACTTTACTGGCTCTTGGTTTTGTTGACAGTTTATTATTCGAAGAGGATGTTAAGCAGTTAATAAAAGAGAAGATATTTGGTTCAAAGACCGATGCGAAAAAGGGAAAGAAAAAATCTGATAATAAATATTCACTTGTGTCGGTTGGTAAATACATGCAGGATTTACCGGAAGTCAAAGACAAGAAAATGATTACCGACAGAAGCAAACAAATTGCCATAATTTATGCTTCGGGCCCTCTTGTTGAACAGATGCAGGGACAATTTTCCGATGAATTGCAGATAACATCTAAGGAATTTATCGCCAGTCTGAAAAAAGCAAGGGAAGATGATGATGTTAAAGTGATTATAATAAGAATTGACAGTCCAGGTGGTTCCGTTATGACTTCCGATGCAATTTACGAAGAGATTAAAAACACAACAAAGATTAAACCTGTTTACGCTTCTATGAGTGATGTCGCCGCTTCAGGAGGATACTATATCGCTTCGCCATGTGATACAATAATTGCACATCCTTCGACTATTACAGGTTCCATAGGTGTTGTGATGGCTATACCGAACTTTAGCAAGCTGGTGGATAATGTTTATCTGAAGGTGGATACAATTTCAACAGGTCCTGCCGCTACACAGTTATCCGGTTTAGTTCCATTGAAAGATACCGATAAAGAAAAAGTAAGAGTTTTAGCAAAAAATGTTTATGACAGGTTCATTAAAAAAGTCGCAAAACACAGACATAAAACTTATGATGAGATTCGTGAAATAGCAAAAGGTCGTGTCTGGACAGGTGAGGATGCATATAAAATCGGATTGGTTGATGTTCTCGGTGGCATGGAAACTGCTTTATCATTGGCAAAAAAGAGAATGGGAGTTCCTGATTCGATGAAAGTTTATATTCAGGAATACCCCGAAAGAAAAGACCAGATGGCATTGATTTTACAACTATTCGGTTTGGACGACGGCAATGATGATGAAGTTAAATCAAGCTTTTCGGAAACCATGGCAAAACTACTTGGAGTAAAAGCTGAAGACTTTCTTCCTGCTTACAGTAATTTACCTGAAAACGTTAAAACTCAGTTAAAGCACGTGGCTAATATTATGAAAATTTCTGAAAAAGAAAAAGTTTTGATGACATTACCTGAAAAGGTTATAATAGAATAAATCGTCGAATTACCCTTAAATTGGTTAAGAAATATACGACGTCGGCTCGGATTTTTGCGGGAAGTCCGAGCCATTTGTATAATTGACGGTTAAGGATGTAGATTACGAAATTTCATTAAAACAGCTTTTTTTTATCTTTTTTATTTTTTTTTATCTTTTTTATCTTTTTTTATCTTTTTTATCTTTTTTTATCTTTTATTTTTTTTTATATGTCGTAAACGTCGGTCATTAGTTTTAAGCAATGACACTGTAAGTAGCTGTTGTTTCAGTGTTTAACAGATTATGTCTTAATTGCCGTGTTTTTTTCTATTTCGTTTTTCTTTTTTCCTTTGTTTGAACTGTGATTCTTGTGATTTTTTCGTGAAACGTGAAACGTGAAACGAAAGACAATTACACAGAGTTACTCGGAGGAGACACGGCTTTAGAAAATAGAAAGATAGAAAATAGAAAGATAGAAAATAGAAAAAACACACCCCGTCCCGATAAATCGGG
>CAZEHW010000202.1:0-6615 GCA_964511865.1 uncultured Hyphomicrobiales bacterium
AATCTTCTCGGTCGTTTTTACATCACCAAGGAATTTATATGCTAACGATGTACCTTCAATACCTAATGACATACTGATAATATTTTCGGGATTATATGCCACACCTAATGCCAGTTTTCCAAGAGGTCCGAATTTTGAATAAGCGGCAGTTAGCTCGCCATAAGGACTAACTGTACCATAAAATTCTTCTCCGGTGTATCGGTATGAAGCACCAACCCATGTCAGGTTTGGTTCGTATTGAAAATTGTAATTTTCACCGGACTGGTTAAACGAATACATTTGAAGTGATTCTTTTCCGGCAACTATTCCTGCACTATGATTTTCATTGAATTTATATTTAACTGCCACTCCGATATTATTCATAATTGAAAATGGTTCGGGCTCTATTGTTCTGCTTGGTAAAAATGCAAGACCTGTCATACCCTTGACTTCCAATTCAAGGTTCATAATATTGAATTCAGGCAGTGAAAATGCACCAACATTTTCGTTTTGATATAAGACGGCATAATCATTGTTTGGCTGATTAATGGTTACTTTCGATGAACTGTTATACATTGTTTCAGCGGAGCTGAAAATATGGCTGTATGGCTCTTGAACTACCACATTCTGATTCTCATTTTCAACGATATTTGTATTTGTTGCAGGAATATTTTTACTTTCTGAAGTTTTTACAACAGGTATAACTGAAGCAGGAACTTCAGCAATTTCATTTGTTTTTGTTACTGATGATGATGCTAAATTGTTTTGAATATTGTCATTGTTTCCGGTATTAACAGCGAAAAATACGAAAGCAGTAACAAATGCACCTACTGCTGCAGATAGTAGGGGAGTTGTCAAATGCTTAAATTTTGATACAAATCCAGCCGATGCGGCGGCTGCCATTGGCATTGGAGGATTAAAACCTGCCGATACAAATAAACTATTGGTTAGACTTGCCGGCGGGCTTAACGCAACTTTATCGGCATTAAAACCCTTAGAAATCGAAACAGCCTGTTGAAACTCAAATTGTAATTCGGAATCTTTTGCTAAAGCTCCGAATAAGACATTTTGCTCAACACCGTTTGTTTCTCCGTCCATAAACCGAAAAATTAAATCGGTGTATGAATTTTCGTTGAAAGCATTCATTATATTTTCTGCAGTTAAAAATTATACAAAACAATTATTTTTTTACATCAGTTTTTTCAAAATACGGGGCAAGTATCTCTCTAATAATTTGCTTGCCTCTTGTTACCCGGTTCCTGACAGTTGAAATCGGTAAATTTAAAAATTCAGACATATCCTGATATGTCATGTCATAATATACCTGTAAAACAACAGATTCCCGCTGTTCATCCGATAATAGATCCAAAGCCGAAATGATTATTTTTGATACTTCCGATCTTTCCAGTCTATTATCTTCCATTCCAAAATCAAAATCTTCAAGAGAATAAATCTTTGTTTTTCTTTGTCTGTTAAGATTTAAACAAAGATTTCGGGCTATTCTCAGTAAGAACGCCTGAACATTCGTCATTTCACGTTCTTGTTCAGTAGTTTTCAAAAAACTCAGAAAAGTTTCCTGAAATATATCTTCTGCCAAGTCTTCACTTCCAAGAATCCTTCTGCAATAAGCATAAATACCACGAGAATACCTCGTATATAGTTCGGCAAAAGCATCCTCTCTTTGCCTGGCATCACCTGTTTTTACCAGCAAATAAAGCTGCTTGTCATTATATTTTGACAAATCTTTCTTCATTGAACCTTATGTTTTTATAAAGGGTAAAAAAACTTATTTGGCTTTTGCACCACTTTATATTATATATTATAACAAAAACGTTAATTTTGTTTCAGTTAATTTCAATTTTCTTAAAATAATAAAAAAAATACAATTCTTATGCCAAAATATTTGTTTTTGAATAATTTACGACATCTGACTATAAAAACTGAAATTTTCTTAAATTTGTAATCTTGTTAATTGTTAAAACGAAAAAGAATGTTCAAATTAATGGTGATAATATGATTAGAAATAAATGGATATTTTTCTTATTGCTGATATTTATGATTCAGGGTGTTACTTATGCAAATAAATCACCTTATAAATCATTTACTAAATCACAATTGTTTGAATTAGTACCATCAACAACTAGGTTTATAGAAAATTTGAGATATAAGTGGCAATTATCACTTGATGGCGATAGCTGGGAAAAAATTTCACTTCCTTATTATGTCCCGAAAAATTCTGAAATACAATTAAAAAGAAATATAAGAATTGACAAGTCAATATTATATTCAAGTGTATGGCATCTTTATTTTTTAGGCATTGATGATGAAGTCGAGGTCTATCTGAATTCACAATTTGTTGGGAGATATTTTGGAAATATGACACCGTTTATGGTTAAAATTCCTCCCAAATTAATGATAAAGGAATCAAATACAATCTTATTGAAAATTTTGCCTTCCCGTTCATCTTCAAGGCAAATCAAAGAACAGAACCTTTATACAAAGAAAGTTAATACAGGCAGTCTAAGAGAAATATTATTAGTCGGTACTCCACAAATATGGGTCAGTGATTTAAAATACCGGATGAACTTTAATTCTGATTATACAAAAGGTTTTGTGAATGCTACTGTTAAGATTTCTTCCGGCATCCTTGAGCAAATTTTCCATAATTTAAAGAAAGATTCCCTTTCAGATGCAAAAGTTGATTTAAATCTCGAAGCATTAATAATGGATAAATCAACAGGAGAAGTAGTTGGAAAAAGTCCGGTTTTACCAATTGAAATTCAAAGTGAAAGAACAATCAAAGAAAATATATCACTTGCTGTAAACAATCCTGAACTTTGGGATATTAACAATCCTAAATTATACCAACTAATAATACGAGTATCTAAAGCAGATGTATTGATTGATGAATACAGTTCAAATTTAGGATTTCATGAGATTTCAATAACAAAATGGTAACCCCGTCTTTTCTTTGAATGGAGTAAAACTTGATATTAAAGGAGTTGATTATATTGAAGATTATTATCATACCGGACAAAGTTTAAGTATGAAAAGAATGGATAAAGATATTAGAAATATTAAAACTTTGGGTGCTAACGTAGTAAGAGTCAGGTATGCCATGCCAAACCCTTATTTCATTAAACTTTGTAACAAATATGGATTGTTTGTTATGATTGAATTACCTGTTTATGATGTTCCTAACGCAATCATTGGCTCTGATGAAATTAAAGTCAGGATGAAAAACATTAGTGAGAAGATGATAAATGCGTATAGTAATGACCCATCTGTTTTTGCATGGGGAATATACGAAGGCGTATATGAAAATTCTAATGAGAGAATTGATTTTAATAATTTTATTGTTCCAATCATCA
Source organism: uncultured Hyphomicrobiales bacterium (assembly GCA_964511865.1). Lineage (GTDB taxonomy): Bacteria > Bacteroidota > Ignavibacteria > Kapaibacteriales > UBA2268 > ChocPot-Mid. The sequence goes on from CAZEHW010000202.1 coordinate 3,351, forward strand.
AGAAATATTCTAATTTACCCATATATAAATCAGTATTAATTAATTCAGATAGTGTAAAAACTGAAAATTTTGATTTTATTTTAGTTAGACAAATAGGTGTCAAAGAAAATTTTGAAAAAATAAAAAGCAACATAACTAATATTAAGAAAAATAATCATGATAAACCTATTATATTTAATTACGGTATGATGGTTCAGCCGGAGAATCATAATGGTTACTCTGACCCACTCTCGACTGAATCACAGGCAAATTATATTTTCAAACTATATTATTTATCAAAGTCCTTGAAACTTGCCGGTTCATTAATTTGGTCTTTTAATGATTATCAGTTAAATAATCCTGTCTTGATGTTAAATAACGATAATAAATTAGTCAGTACTTCAGGTTTACTTGACCGCTTCAGACAGCAGAGATTATTATATTCAACTATTCAAACATTATTTAATAACGAAAAAGACCCTTTGTTTTATGCCGGAAGTTACGATGAAGAATCACCTATATCGTTTATTATTTATGGTGTAGTAATTATTTTAGTCTTTCTGTTACTTGTTAACAGATTTAAAAGATTCAGGGAATACTTGTTCCGTTCTTTCTTCAGACCATATAATTTTTATGCTGATATTCGTGACCAGAGAATAATTTCTACAATACAAACATATGTACTCGGTTTGCTGATTTCTTTATCATTTGGATTGCTATTATCAGCATTGCTTTACTTTTACAAATCAAGTGAGAGTCTCCAGTTTATCTTAATGTTTGCTTTGCCGAGTGCCGGGCTTCAGGATTTTGTTTATGGACTTATCTGGATGCCTCACTATTTAATTCCCTTTATTGCAATTATTTTCTTTAGCTTTATCTTTCTGATTTCTTCATTCATTAAGCTGTCTTCAGTTTTTGTTAAAGCAAGAATATTTTTTAATGATTCATATACAATTGCAATATGGTCGTCAGCACCAATATTATTAATGATGGTTTATGGAATTATTTTAAACAGAATATTATATGTTTATCCTTGGTTGATGTGGTTAATAATTCCATCAACTTTAGCTGTAATTATATGGGTAATACTCAGGATTTTCAAAGCAATTGCCGTGGTTTTTGATATTAAATCAATCAAATCATACTTTATTGGCTTTGTATTTTTGCTTGTCATTACTATTGCATTTTTATCAATTTATGAATATAAATTGGGTGCACTATCTTATTGTCAATATTTATATGATGTTTTATTGTAATTTTATTAGGAGGATTAATGGGACCAATATTTAAAACAAATTTCGAAGATTTAAAATTATTTAGAAGCGGAAAAGTCCGTGATGTTTATGAGTTTGATGATTCACTGCTGATTGTTGCAAGTGACAGAATCTCCGCTTTTGATGTTATTATGAATGATCCAATACCCGGAAAGGGTGAAATATTATCAAAAATTTCTGTTTTTTGGTTTGATATAACTAAATCAGTAATTCCGAATCATTTTATTACAAATAATGTAGAAGAATATCCTGAAGTTTGCAGAAAATATGCTTCTGAATTAAAAGGCAGGTCAATGCTTGTTAAGAAATGTAAACCATTGGCAATTGAATGTATTGTTCGTGGTTATATTACAGGGTCAGGATGGAAAGAATATTTAAAGCAGGGAACGGTAACAGGTATTCCTTTACCTTCAGGATTAGTTGAATTTCAGCAATTACCCGAACCAATTTTTACACCATCAACAAAAGCTGAAGAAGGACATGATGAGAATATTTCTTTTGATAAAGCTGCCGATATTGTAGGAAAGGAAATTGCAGAACAAGTCAGGGATACGTCAATTGCTCTATATAAATTTGGTGCAGAATATCTTGAAAAAAATAATTTGATACTAGCAGATACAAAATTTGAATTCGGTTTAGATGAAAATAATAACCTAATTTTAATTGATGAAGCTTTAACACCCGATTCTTCTCGCTTCTGGCAAAAGGATGTTTATCAGCCGGGAAAATCGCCTGTTCAATTTGATAAGCAAATTTTAAGAAATTATTTATTATCATTGGACTGGAATCAAAAACCACCTGCACCGAAATTGCCTGATGAAGTTATAACAAAAACAGGTGAAAAGTATCAAGAAGCTTTGGACATGATTGTTCATGATTAAAATATGTATTAATAATATTAGCTAATGTTAAAAAAAAGTTATTACATAATAATCTTTTATTTACTCCTGATATCCAAAATGTCGGGAGCAGATTTTGATTTATCGGATACCGAAAATAAATGTGGTACGTTCGCTTCTCAGCAATTGCAGTCAAAATTGTTTAATAGGTTGATGATACCCATTGATACAATAGTTGGCAGACCCCATTTGCAAAAACAGTTTCCTTCATCATCAGAACATTTTTTAATACATTATGATACAATTGGCTATCATTCAGTTGACCTAACTGATACAGATTATAATGGAATTCCAGATTATGTTGATTCTACAGCTTATTATTTCGACTTGGTCTATAGATGCTACATTGATACGATAGGTTATCATACTCCTTTTAAAGATGAAAATTTAGGTAGTTCTGACGCATATGACATATATCTTATGAATATCGGAGACGGTGAGCCGGCTTATTATGGAGTAACCAGGCATGACAATGAGAAATTACCCCGAGAGAATTTCCCGAGATGGATTTCACATATTATTATTGACAATGATTATAGTCCTTTGGATTCAACATTAGATATTCACAATAAAAAAGTTAAGACTTTTAAATTATTTGGTTCTGATTTATTGAAAATCACAGCGGCTCATGAATTTCATCATGCAATTCAGTTTACTTATGGAGAGCAGGTAATTCCCAGTCCACTGACTATTAACGAAATGACAAGCACATGGATGGAATACCGCTTATTTCCTGATGTTAAAGATTATCTGCAATATGTTAATGGTCTTTTCACCTATCCTGAAGTTTGTCCTTTTGGGGATGGTTTACCGGAAAATGGCTACAGGTGGTCAATCTTTGGGCACTATATCTACAAAAACTTCGGTGATTCCTTGTTATTGAGATTATGGGAGAAGGTTGGTGAAGGTATAAACGCCTATGAAGCTTTGAATTCTGCTTTTGAAGAAAGAGGTACAAATATTAAAAATGTTTGGTGTGACTTTCTGCCATGGCTTTACTATACAAATGAACGGGCAGTTGAAGGAGAATACTTCGATGATGCTAAGCTATTTCCCGAATTTACTTATTATAGAAAAGAAAACTTTAATTCACCGGCATTTGTTGATGATGGT
>CAZEHW010000203.1:0-6585 GCA_964511865.1 uncultured Hyphomicrobiales bacterium
TACCTACCAATCTTTCTCCACCTAATTATTTCCAACTCTTCAATATTATTCATATATTAGTAATTAGTCTTTTAGTACTTTTATTGATAGTATTGAATACGGAGGAAAAAATGAAAAGATTTTTGGTCATAATTATATTCACAATTTTTTTGTGTCTTAGCTCTTGTTACGAGCCGATTCCCGGTTCGGGTAATGTCATTAAATATCCGGAAAACTTCGGGACAACAATTAACTCGATTACATTGAATAGTATTGGCAATGTTTTTGTAACAGCCGGATCCCCACAAGAAGTTGAAATAGAAGTTGATGATAATTTTGTAAAGGATATTAAATTGGAAGTCAACAATAAAAAATTGACAATAAAAACACTACGTAGCATAGGTCCTACCGTTTTGAACATATACATTACAATTGCAGATATAGCCGAATTGATTAATAGCGGCAGCGGGAAAATAATCGTTCAAAATAATTTCAATCAAGGCAGTTCTTTATTTTTAACTGTCAGCGGTTCGGGTAACATCGAGATTAATAACTTTAGTGCAAATGACTGTATTGTAACGAACACAGGTTCCGGAAGTGTCATTACGAATTCCGGAAATGTAAACAATGGAGATTATTCATTAAGCGGTAGCGGTTATATCAACTTTGCATCAGTAATCAATACTGAAGTAGTAGCAACAAACAGTGGCTCAGGAAAAATATTATTTACAGTAACCGACGTCTTGGACGCAACAATCACTGGAAGCGGAAATATTGAGTATTGGGGCAATCCTATAGACGTTACTCACAACATTACTGGAAGCGGGAAGCTGATTAAGAGGAATTGATAGAGAAAACATCAATCTCCACCATCTAATCTCTCCTCAACATCAAACGTCGCTATACTTACTGCCCTCAAAAATTCATAAGAAATTGGCATTCCCTTGCCCTGCTTCAATGCATCTATCACTGCAAAGACTTCTTCGCGGTGTCCCTTTCTACCGTCATAAGTTTTCTTTGTTTGCTTTGAGTTTCTGTATAAGTCGAGTGTACGGAAATCATTCATTATTGCGGAACTGCCTTCGCAAAATACTTCGCAGTATTCCTTTGGTAATCCTTTGTCGCCATTTGCAAGATATTGAACAGTACCGACTGAGCCATCAGAGAATTTCATTGTTATAACAACATTATCGCGGTTCTTCATGTCATTGTCTGCTGTTGAAAGAGAAACGGCATGGATGCTGACAGGTAAAGAATCAGTCATATAAACCATACAGTCTATGAAATGGCATGCTTCACCGATTATTCTGCCACCATGCTCAGGCAATTGAGACCAATGACCTTTAGGTATATATCCCGCATTAACTCTATAAAGCAAACTCATGGGTGCTTTTCTTTCGCTGAAGAATTTTTTCATGTCGACAAATGGCTGTGAAAATCTGCGGTTATATCCGACCATCACACGACCATTATGTTCTTTGACTGCTTTGTCAATTTCTTCAAGCTCTGCAAAATTGACTGCCAGCGGTTTCTCGACATAAACCGGTTTACCTGCTTTAATTGATTCAATCACAAATTTTGCGTGAATATCGTGACGCGTTGCACAAAAAACTGTATTTACATCTTTATGATTTATCATCTCAATCGAATCAGTTGAACTCAATGCAAATCCAAATTTTTTTGTGGCAGATTGCGATGTAGCAGGTTCGGCTGTTGTTACAGCTACTAAATCAACTCCTGCTTTTTTCAAATTCGGAATTAAATATGTTTGTCCAAAAGTTCCCGCACCGAGAAAAGCAATTTTAACATCTGACTTTGGTTCGTAATGTTTTAGTTCTATTGTTCTTTTGATATTCTTATCCTTTATTTCAGGATATTTTAGAAGAATACCGAGAAATTTTTCAGCAGTTTTTCCTGTGATAATTTCATAAGCTTTGACTGCATCCTTAATATCAAATGTATGAGAGGTCATTGAAGCGACATCCATTTTTCCCTGAGAAATCAATTCGAGGAAAGATTGCATATTGCGATTTTCTGTCCAGCGGACATAAGCAGGAGGATAGTCCTGTCCCAATTCTTCGTAAAAAGCATCATATCTTCCGGGACCGTAACTGCAGGAAATTGTGATTTCAAGTTCTTTCTGATAAAACGGTGAACGCTGAATGTTCATGCCAACGGCACCAACAACAACTACTCTGCCTTTTTTCCTTGCCAATTGAATGGCAAGTTCCATCGGTTCATTTGAACCGGTGCTTGCAGTGATTATTACAGCATCACATCCCAAACCTTTTGTAAACGCATTTACATTTTTTACATAATCATTACTGCTCGGATATGTTACATCGCAACCATACTTTTTTGCCTGATCAAATAATGATTCGTCAATATCCATACCGACAACATTGCAACCCGAAGCTTTAAGCAATTGAACAGTAATTTGCCCTAACAAGCCCAAGCCGATGACGGCTACATTTTCACCTAAACGAACATTTGCCTGTCTTACTCCCTGCATGGCTATTGAGCCAAGAGTTGTGTATGATGCATCTTCAAAACTGACATTTTCGGGTATTTTACAAGCTAAATTTTTGGGGATGGCAATATAATCTGCATGATTTGCATAACCCGCACCACCACATGCAACTCTGTCGCCAATTGCAAAATCATCGCAATCTGTTTCGACAACAACTCCTGAAGCACTGTATCCCAATACTTTATAATCTTCAAGCTTGGACATCACTCTGTCATAAGTGGATTTGATTCCTTCCTTTTTGACATAATCCAAAATGAGCTTAACCTGTTCGGGTTGCTTTTTCGCCCTTTGGAGCAGTGAAGATTGTGCATTTGTAACGGATGTTTTTTCCGTCCCTGCACTGATAAGCGAGTAAGCTGTTTTGACTAAAATCCCGTTTTTCGGACATTCGGGAGCGGGAAGTTCTTCCACTAGCATTTCCCCTGACTTTTGATATTGAACTACCTGAAGCATAGAGTTTTCACAAAATTATCAATTTAACAAACCAAATAATTTCAAAGTTAAGAATTTAAGAGGAATTAACTTAAAAAGAATTTTAATATATTGAACCTATTAAAAAAATAATCCCGGCAACGTATGTTATCGGGATCATATTATTCAAAAAATTCTAATAAATATTTAATATTATTTAAAGAGAACCTGCATCATATGCTTGTTCCCCGTGTAAAGACATATCAAGTCCTAATATTTCATCTTCTTCACTAACCTTAACAGGGGTAATGAAATTAATAATAATAAGCATTACGTAAGTAAAGATAAAGGAATAGACAGCCGCAATTATCACTGCAATTGTTTGAACAAAGAAGAAACTTGAATTACCAAAAATCAAACCGTCATTTCCAGCAGGATTAAATACTTTGGAGGCAAAAACTCCAAGAAGTAATGTTCCGATGACTCCACCTACACCGTGAACTCCCCAAACATCCAAAGCATCATCCCACTTCATCTTATTTTTGAATTCTACTGCTATATAGCAAACAGCACCTGCGGCAATACCTATTATTGGTGATGACCACACAGGGACAAATCCCGCACAAGGGGTAATAGTAGCTAACCCTGCAATAGAACCTGTTAACAAACCTACAAATTTGGGTTTCTTTTTCAATGACCACTCTATGACCAACCAGGTTATTGTAGCAAATGATGCGGCAATATCAGTGTTAATAAATGCTAATGATGTTATAAAATCAACAGCTACCTCACTGCCTGCATTGAAACCATACCATCCGAACCATAGCAAGCCGCTTCCAATCGCAACTAAAGGAATGCTATTCGGAGTTGAGTTTTTATCAAACCTGTCTTTTACATAAAATATTGATGCCAAAGCAGCGAATCCTGCTTTAGCCTGCTGAACAATTCCACCGGAAAAATCGTGTACACCACATGTTGCAATTAAACCACATCCACAATTCATATGAACAAATGGATAATATACCAAAATTTGCCAAATTGTGAGGAATATCAAATATGCCTTAAATGTTACACGATTAACAAATGCTCCTGTAATTAAAGCAGGTGTTATTATAGCAAACATCATCTGATATGCAACAAAAACAAGTTCGGGGATTTTCCCGTTAGAAAAGATTGAATCAACACCTATTCCGATTAAAAAAGCTTTGTCGAAATTTCCGATTATTCCACCTTCTCCACCACTAAAGCAGAGCGAATAACCAAAAACTATCCAAAGAACAGTGGTCCATCCTAATGACACAAAACTTTGTATCATGATTCCCAGAATATTTCTTTTTGTGGCAAGTCCTCCATAAAAGAAAGCTAATGCAGGTGTCATCAGCATTACAAGACTTGTAGCAAGAAGCATAAAACCTGTAGATCCAGTATCAATCATAATTATCACCTTTTTAAAAATTTATAAATATTACAAAGTAATTCCGAATATAAAGTGTATTGCTGATGCTTGCGGATTGAAAATAACTGACGATTTAACAGGCAACTCAAAATCATTAGAGATTTTAATATTCCGGTAACCAGTAAATCCAAAATTTATAACACCTAATCCGTTTCCGAAAGCACCTGCATTTGAAGTCAACCCAAGAAAAATATCAATTTTGTTTTCTGCTATTTTTAGAGGATAGCCAAGCTCAAAATAAGTTGAATAATAAGTATCCTCATTTTTATCTTTTTCCTCATCCAAACCCCAACGTTTGTCATTACCAAAGAAAAAGACCGAACCGAATAATTTCAATGGAAAGCTTTCTCCAAATTCATAGGAAAGTCCGGCTTCTAATGTATGGGCAGTTGTTTTATCCTTAAAATTAAAATATCTGATATCCTCTGAAGCCGGTGCGCCTGTTATGGAGGGGATATAGTAATCTGTTAATATGATTGATAGTTTATCAATGCTATATTTAGCATATAAATCAATTTCCTGATAAAAGCTGTTAACGGCAATTGCTCCCCAGTACCCAATCTCAAAATCTCCTGTCTTTAAAGATAAAATTGGTTGAAAACTGGGTGAATTTCCATAATCTGTACCACGAAAGATATAACGACTCATAATGTCTGCTCCGACATTCAAAGACATTTTGTCATTCTCTGCGAAAGAAGAAACATTGTTGCAAATCGACAAGAGTAATACTAATACAAGAACTTTTAATTTTGTCATCATAATTCTCCAATAAAATGAAACAAAATTACACTAATAATAAAAAATGTGAAATAGTTGAAAATCTGATTTTCCTATCAGCAAATTTTGTATTTGATAGATATAATCCCTTAAAGTTAAGGCAATAAATTAATTTAGTTTGTCCTTAATTTTGTACGAATTTAATAATGTAGCAATAATTATTTTAGTGATAAATATTTAAGGTTCAATTAACTTATTCTTAACAGCGAACAGGGTAAGCTGAGCAGAGTTTTTTAATTTTAATTTTTGCAAAATATGGTTTTTATGTGTGTCAACTGTTTTGATGCTGATAAATAATTTTTCAGCAATTTCTTTATTAGTCAGACCGCTCGCAGAAAGCTTTAAAATCTCAATTTCTCTTTGGGTAAGTGATTCCTGTTCCATCAGGTTTTGTTCAGTGCGGTAGTTTTGAATATAATTATTGAAAAAATATTCTGTGATTTCTTTGCTGAAGTACTGACCTCCATTATTAATTGTATTTATTGCTTCAATAAGTTCCTTAATTGAGGTGTCCTTAGGTAAATAGCCATCAGCTCCTGCTTTAACTGAATTCTGTATAAATTCATAATTTGAATGCATTGATAATATCAGCACTTTCAAAGAAGGATGTTCTTTTTTGATTAGTTTTGTTACTTCGAGTCCGGAAATTCCTTTCATTGTGATGTCTGTGATAATGATATCACTTTTTAGATTTTCTATTTCACCTAATAGTTCCTCTCCTGAGTTCACGGTTCCAGCTATTTCAAAATTTTCAACCTCTGATAACAAGGAGACCATTCCATCGAGGAAAATTTTATGGTCATCAGCTAAAATTATTTTTATTTTATTCATAATTATATTGGAATATTTATTAAAATGTTTGTTCCTTCACCAATTTTTGAATTGATATTACATTCCCCCTTAAGTAATTCCACTCTTTCCAGAATATTGTCTATCCCATTACCATCCTGCCTGTTAACGGTATCAAATCCAATACCGTTATCTGATATTTCCATTTTAAGATTATTCTCATTTACGGAAATAGATACACTTGATTTAGATGCTTTAGAATGTTTTATTATATTATTAATCAATTCCTGGATTATCCTATAAATATAAATTTGCTTTCTTGTATTAGATATATTAAAAGTTAATTCTGCACAAGTATATTGAAAATCTATTTCAGTATTATTTTGAGTATCTCTCAATAATTTATTAATTCCGTCTTTTAATCCAAAATTATCAAGGACAGCCGGCATTAAATCATTTGCAATTGAACGCATTTCAGAAATAGTATTTTTTATTAAATCGAGAGCTTCATCAATAAATTCCAGTTTTTTTTCATTATTTGATTGTGATGCCTGTTCTAATTTTAATTTTATTGCCAACAGCATTTGTCCCAAACCATCATGAATATCTCTTGATAGCCGTTGTCTTTCTTTTTCCTGTCCGT
>CAZEHW010000204.1:0-6382 GCA_964511865.1 uncultured Hyphomicrobiales bacterium
TAATAACGGTATCGTTAAAAGAAAATATAAAATATCAATATATTCAAATCTTATCATTTATTAAACTTTTGAAATTATTCTTTTCAATAATTTTATTGGTTTTTTAAGACGAAAAAAAAAACTATTAAGTTTAATTTTAACAAATTTTAATTATTTTTTATTTGAAAATTCATTTTGTTATAATTAAAAATAGAAGAATTAGCCGACTAATTATTGAAATTTATGAAGTCTAAAGATAACCCTCAAAAACCCCAAAAATAATTAATAATTAGCTTTTATTTAAAATACATTTGAATTATGGTAGGAAGTTTTATTAGATATTCACTGAATTTATTATATTTGTATAATTAATTCAAGAACTTATGAGGTTTTATATGAATGAAGACGTGCTCAAATTATTACTTTCAGTTGCCCTGGGTGGAATAATTGGTCTGGAAAGGCAATATCGGGAAAAGGCTGCCGGTTTCAGAACAATAATTATTATTTGCCTTGGAACTACTGTTTTTAGTATTTTATCATCAAAATTTGGTTGGGGTGACCCATCACGTATAGCTGCCGGAATTGTAACCGGTATCGGCTTTTTAGGAGCCGGAGTTATTATTCAGAACAGAGGAAAAATTTCAGGATTGACAACTGCCGCTACAGTTTGGTATGCCGCGGCTCTTGGAATGGGAATAGGATTGGGTGAGTATATGTTAACGGTGTCTTCTATTATATTGGTTCTACTGATTTTAGGTTTTTTCCCTTATCTTGAGAAAATTATTAGTAAACTAAATGAAATCACAAGTTATTCAGTGCTTATGGAGCATAATAAAAAGAGATTAGCTGAACTCAAAGAATTATTTGCCGAAAATAATTTAACAATACTTGTTACCAAGAAATCCCGGAAAAATGATAAAATTAATATAGTTTGGAAAGTTAAAGGAAAAGCAAAAAATCATCTTATTGTAAAAAATAAAATGATGCAAAACAGAGATTTAATTCACTTTTCTTATGAATAATTAAATTTTATTATTTGGTACATTCTATAATTCAAAAAATTGGAATAAATTCTAATTGTTATTTTAATTATTCTTGTTTTTGTAATAAGAAAAGAATTTTTAATCAATTATTTATTTGCTATATTTAATATTTTGAAACGTATGTTTAACTTGTAAAAAGGAAATAGATATGACTAAAAAAATTGCAATTAACGGTTTTGGAAGAATTGGAAGATTAGTCTTCAGGGAAGCTTTCAAAAGAAAAGGACAGTTTGAATTTGTCGGGATAAATGATTTGATGGACAGTGCAACTGTTGCTCATTTATTAAAATATGATTCTGTGCATGGAATATTCCCTTATGAAATCAATGTTGAAGGTGAGTATATTGTTGTTAATGGTATTAAGATTCGTGTTTCAGCAGAAAGAGATTTAACGCAATTACCATGGAAAAACAATGTTGATATTGTTTTAGAATCCACTGGGGTTTTCAGGAAAAGAGAACAACTGGAAAAACATCTGGCAAATGGAGCTTCGAAAGTTGTTCTTTCAGCCCCTGCCAAAGATGCTTTAGACGCAACAGTTGTTTTGGGAGTTAATGAGCATGTTTTAACAGGTAAAGAGAAAATACTCTCAAATGCATCCTGTACTACAAATTGTCTCGCACCAATGGTCAAAGTTTTAAATGATAAATTCGGTGTTGAAAAAGGTTTTATGGTTACTGTTCACGCTTACACAAATGACCAGAGAATCTTGGATTTACCACACAGTGACCTTCGTAGAGCAAGATCAGCGGCTATTAATTCGATTCCCACAACCACGGGAGCTGCAAAAGCTGTCGGGCTGGTAATTCCGGAGTTGCAGGGTAAAATGCAGGGGTATTCAATCAGAGTTCCTCTTCCTGACGGCTCAATTACTGACTTTGCCGCAATTTTAAAGAAAGAAGCAACAGCCTCTGAAATCAATGCCGCGATGAAGGAAGCTGCAGAATCAAGTATGAAAGGTATAATGCAATATAGCGATGAACCTTTGGTTTCCACAGATATTATCGGTAATTCTCATTCTTGTATTTTTGATTCCCAATTGACATCAGCTCAAGGTAATTTTGTGAAAGTTGTTGGTTGGTATGACAATGAATTTGGTTATTCATGCAGAATTGTAGACTTAATTGGAAAACTATAAAATTAATTGGAAAAAATTTATGATAAAATCAGTCGATGATGAAAATTTTGAAGGTGAAAGAGTTTTAGTTAGGGTGGACTTTAACGTACCACTTAACGGACATCAGGAGATTACCGATGATTTGAGAATCATGGAATCTTTACCAACCATCAATCAGATAATTCATGATGGTGGAATTCCAATAATTTTATCTCATCTGGGAAGACCAAAAGGTAAATGGGTAAATAAGCTCAGTATGGATACAGTTGCCGATTTTCTGGAAAAAAAGTATGGATATAATGTAATTTTTGCTCCTGATTGCCTTGGCAAAGCTCCTAATGATGCAATTGAAAAAGCAAAACCCGGTGATATTGTTTTACTTGAAAACCTACGATTTTACAATTATGAAGTTTCAAATGACCTCGAATTTGCTAAAATTCTGAGTCAATACGGAGATTCTTATGTTAACGACGCATTTGGTACTGTTCATCGCTATCACTCAAGTATTTATGAATTACCAAAACTTTTTGAAAAACGATTTGCTGGGAAATCCCTGGTTTGGGAACTGGAATATTTAGGGAACGCTATGAACAATGTTGTTCATCCATATACAGGTATTATCGGAGGTGCAAAAATTTCAGATAAGATTAAAGTTATTAAAAAGCTTATTGAGGTTTGCGATACTATACTTATCGGTGGTGGAATGATGTTCACTTTTTACAAGGCAATGGGATTACAAATTGGCAGGTCAATTTTTGAAGCCGAAAAGGTAGAAATGGCAAAAGAACTTATTGAACTTGCTAAGAGTCATAACTGCAATCTTGTTCTTCCAGTTGATATTGTTGTTGCTGACCACTTTGCTAACGATGCAAATTTTAAAGAGGTTGATGTTGAGAACATTCCTCCTGACTGGCTGGGTCTGGATATTGGTTCGCAAACAAGAAAACAGTTCAAGGATATTATTATGGATTCGAGAACTATTATATGGAACGGTCCTATGGGTGTTTTCGAAATGGATAGTTTTTCGATTGGTACTTTGGCTGTTGCCACTTCTTTGGCTAATGTTACTGCCAAAGGGGCTATTACTATTATCGGTGGTGGTGACTCGGGTGCCGCGATAAAGAAAATGCATTTAATGAATAAAGTTACCCACGTAACTCCCGGCGGTGGAGCTTGGCTTTCGTATATGGAAGGAGAAGTTCTTCCGGGTATTGAAGCGTTGGAACAAAACTAAAATAAAATTTAAGTATGAGAAAAAAACCTGCGATTCAATTCCGCAGGTTTTTTTTATAACAATATAATATTAATATTAATATTTTTATAATACTAACTATTTACAAGCAATTGTAAACCAAAACTAACGTCTTTAGATCAATATTTTTAAAAATTACGAAGATTTATGAGTAGATTTTATAGTTCGGGCAGATTCGGTGGCGGCATGTTCCCACCAACAATAAAAGGATTAATGATAGCAAACTTAGTTGTATTTTTATTGCAATTTATGTTTGGAGTATATTCGATAGGGCAGACTTCATTGTATGAAGTTATTTTCCGCTACGGGGCATTGTTTCCCTTTAATTCGGATTTGTTTTATCCATGGCAATTGTTTACCTATCAGTTTTTACATGGTGATTTTTATCATATATTTTTTAATATGATAATGCTTTGGATGTTTGGTGTCGAACTCGAACACTTATGGGGTTCGAGAAAGTTCTTTATCTTTTATTTGATGAGCGGTATTGGTGCAGGTTTGGTTCAGTTGCTATTAGCTCCATACATAGGTCAGGTTGGACCCACAGTTGGGGCATCCGGTTCAATATATGGAATCTTCCTCGCTTTTGCATTTACGTTTCCTGACAGGCAAATTATGATTTTTCCGCTTTTCATACCAATAAAAGCGAAATACCTGATTTTAATATTGGTAGCTATGGACTTTTTCATGGGTTTTTCGGACTCAAGCAATGTTGCTCATTTTGCTCATATCGGTGGTGCAGTAACCGGGTGGCTTATGATGAAATATGGTGACCAAATAGGAATTTACAAAATGATTGATAAGTTTTTTCCGCCAAAGCATCAAACGGCAGGATGGAGTGAACTATATAAAAATCCTTATGCAGAAACCTTTTCGCAAGGAGCTCAAAAAGCAAAAGTTTTTAAAACGGATTGGTTCGGAAAAACAGAAAAGGAAGAAGTAAAAACACAACCAAATAATTATACATCGAAATTTCATGTAAACGGTGAAGAGATTGACCAATCCAAAATTGATGAAATACTTGATAAAATTTCAGGTTCCGGATATCAAAATTTAACTGATAGAGAAAAAGCTATTTTGTTTGAATTAAGTCAAAAATTAAAATAATATATATGGATGAATTTATAACTTACCCAAGAAGAAAATCACGGCAGATAAAGGTTGGAAATGTTCAGGTAGGAGGCTCGGCTCCTATCTCTGTACAAACCATGACTAAAACAAAGACTGCTGATGTGAAAGCTACAGTAGAACAGATTAACCGTTGCCATGAAGCAGGTGCTGATATTGTTCGAGTTACTATAAATGAAAAGGAAGCCGCTGAAGCAATCAAGGAAATAATAAAACAAGTAAACGTGCCTCTTGTTGCAGATATTCATTTCAATCATGTTTTTGCTCTGAAATCCATCGAAGCCGGTATTGCAAAAGTGAGGATAAATCCCGGGAATATTGGTTCAAAGGAAAGGATTAAGGAAGTGTTGCTCAAAGCAAAGGAAAGGAACATACCGATTAGAATTGGTGTTAACTCCGGTTCACTTGAAAAAGATATTTTAGAAAAGCATGGTTATCCGACAGCTGAAGCTTTGTTCGAAAGTGCAATGCGTCATGTCGAAATTGCTCAGGATTTTGGTTTCGACGATATAGCAATTTCTGTAAAATCTACCAGTGTCCCTCTGATGATAGAAGCTTACCGTCTGATTGCGGCAAAAACAGATTTCCCATTACATCTTGGAGTTACTGAAGCCGGTTCCTTTGCTATGGGTAGTATCAAATCCGCAGTTGGTATTGGTGCATTATTGGCTGAAGGTATTGGCGATACTATAAGAGTATCACTGACAGACCAGCCGGAAACAGAAGTGCATATCGGAAAAGATATTTTACGTTCCTTACAACTTGCACAAAGAGGTGTGGAAATAATTTCATGTCCGACTTGCGGAAGACTTGATGTAGATTTATTCGACATAACTAAAAAGCTCGAAGAAAAGCTAAAGGGAATAAAGAAAAATATTAAAATATCATTACTTGGATGTGTAGTGAATGGTCCCGGTGAAGCAAAGGAAGCAGATATAGGTATTGCCGGCGGAAAAGGTGAAGCAATTCTTTACAAAAAAGGAGAAATGGTTCGCAAAATCAAAGAAAGCGACATAGTCGAAGAAGTATATATGGAAGTGATGGAGTTTGAATCTGATAATTGATAAAAATAAATTAAGAGAAGCTTCCAGAATGTTAAAAGAGAGATATTGTCAGATTATTCATTTATAAATTATCAGAATATTGATGCTTGTATGATTTATTCTGTTCAACTTGCAAACACAAAATAAATTAATGCAACTATTGAAAATGCCTGATTTCATTGTCGACACACAGCTTCCACCGGAACTTTTCGTCCTAAAATAAGTCTTTATAATGTATTAATCTAAATGAGAAAGATTTTCATGCTAACAACATTTATAATAATTACAGTTCTCGCACTGGTTGTACTAGTCTATTACTATCAGGAACGACTTATCTTCTTTCCCGAAAATCTGGAAAAGGATTTCAAATTTGATTTCGATTCAAATTTCACTGAAAGGAATTTCGAAATAAAAAGTGGAGTTACAATCAACGCCTTGCATTTCAAAACAGAGAATCCCAAAGGAGTGATATATTATCATCACGGAAACGCCGGGAGCTTGGCAAGTTGGGGAGAAGTCGGCGAATATTTCCTGCAGTGGGGATACGATGCCCTCATATATGATTTCAGGGGCTTTGGTAAAAGCACAGGCAAAAAAAGCGAAAATGGTTTCTATAAAGATGCGCAGTTAATTTACAATGAATTAAAGAAGGAATATGATGAAAAGGATATCGTTCTTTACGGCAGGTCTCTTGGTACAGGTATAGCGGCTTACATAGCCACTAAAAACAAACCCGGATGCCTTATCCTAGAATCGCCATATTACAATTACATTGAACTTAAAAAAGTCCATTTCTCTATGATTCCATCGTTTTTAATGC
>CAZEHW010000205.1:0-6332 GCA_964511865.1 uncultured Hyphomicrobiales bacterium
AGACGAAGATTATGGCATAGAACTAAAAGATTCTGTGACAAGAAGGTTGCTTGAACAAAAACAAATTGTTCAGAAGGGTTATTATGGACAAGACTTCAATAAAGTTCTTGAAGAAATGGGTATATAATAGATGTACAAAATTAAATTACTCGATAATGCTGTTAAAGACCTTAAGAAACTGGATAAACCCATAGCTAAAAGAGTTGTTGCCAAATTAAACTGGCTCGCCGCTAATATTGAAGATACACAATTAGAGAGTCTGTCTGGGAATCTTTCTGATTTTTATAAATTGAGAGTCGGTGATTACAGAATTCTATTTGAGATTCATAAACCAATTGAATTAATTATTGTGCATATTATCGAACATCGCAGTGCAATATATAAATAAAGTATAATTATTCCTTGTCTTATAATAACTTAATCTTCATTCAAAAGCTAAATTAATCGATTAAAATAATATTCTCTTATACATAAATAATTTCATTTACTGAGATATTTTCTAAAATAATCACTTGAATCAAATAAATATTTTATCTGAGTTTTTAATTTTTTAAGAAATATTTGTAATTTGTAAGTTTAATAAGCTAAGATTTATAATAATATGCTGAATATGGATAAGGAGAAAAAATAGAATATGCCTCATATAATTATTGATGGTAAAAGAATTGAGACTTCAAACGGTAAAACCGTTATTGAAGCGGCTTATGAGAACGGGATAGAGATTCCGCATTTTTGCTGGCATCCTGAGTTGTCAATATCCGGTAATTGCAGGATGTGCCTCGTTGAAGTAGGTATGCCAAAAAGATTGGCTGACGGCAGTACCGAGGTTGATGACACCGGAAATCCTGTAATATCGTTCTTTCCGAAATTACAAATTGCATGTGCAACAGTTGTTTCTGATGGAATGAATATTAAAACCAATTCCAAAAAAGCAATTCAAGCACGGGAAGCTGTAATGGAATTTATCCTGATTAATCACCCCTTGGATTGTCCGATTTGCGATGAAGCCGGTGAATGTAAATTGCAGGAATACTCTTACAGACATTCGAGAGGTGAAAGCAGATTTGTTGACGAAAAAAATGCGGCTTTAAAACGGCAGGAATGGGGCGATAATGTCATGTATGATGCTGAAAGATGCATTACTTGTTCACGTTGTATCCGCTATGCTCAAGAAATCGCCCATCAGGATATTCTTACTTTTGTGAATCGCGGAGACCATGTTACAATTGAGGTATCAAAAGGTGAGAAATTCAATAATCCTTATTCCATGAATGTAATTGAGATTTGTCCTGTCGGAGCTTTGACAAGCAGGGATTTTCGATTTAAATCACGTGTCTGGGATATGAGTTTTAATGATTCTATCTGCCCGGGTTGTTCAAAAGGATGCAATATGAAAATGGGTATTAGAAACAACGAGATACTTAGACTTGAACCTGCATCCAATCCATATGTAAATAAATATTGGCTTTGTGACTATGGCAGATTAACTCAATATAAAAATATTAATGAAAACCGGGTTACTGAGCCCGAAATTAAGAACAGTAACGGTGATAAAGAAAAAATTACATGGGAACAGGCATTTCAAAAAGCCGCAGATATTCTTAAAGTTTTTAAACCAAATGAAATAATGTTTTTGGGGTCTGCTAAAGCAACTAATGAAGATAATTATTTGTTAAGCAAGTTTGCAAAAACAATAATTGGAACAAACAATATTGATTTCTTTAATCATGAGGATAATTCCTTTGCTGACAATTTCCTTAAACAAAATGATAAAACTCCTAATTCAAAAGGAGCTCTTGAAGTTGGTATTAATCCCGGTGTTAAAGGAATAAATAAAGACCAGCTTATTGAAAAAATGAAGTTTGGGCATATAAAAGCTCTATATATCATGGACGATGATTTGGAAGATTATTCCGAACTAATTGATGAAATAGATAATTTGAATGCATTGATTGTCCATGCTAAAAACAAACATAAGTTATCTGAAAAAGCAGATTTGGTATTACCATGTTCGACTTTTGCAGAAACTGAAGGAACTTTCGTAAATCATGCCGGCAGAGCACAGCATTTTGAACCTGCTTTGGTAACATCCGAAAATTTGCGATATATGGGAATGAAAATGAGCAGGTTAGATAAGTTTGGAGCTCATAATGACAGGTGGACACAGCATGAATTGAGAAATTGTAAACCAAATTGGCAAATTATTTTAAGGCTCGCTAATCAGTTGGGTAATCATTGGAAGTATTCAAATGCTCAGGATGTATTTAATGAAATATCAATTCAGATATCTTCATTCAAAGGTATGAGCTATGAATTACTTGACGAATATCAGGGTTTGGTCTTAAATAAAGCCGACAACCCTGAACCAAAGGTGATTAATTATGATTCGCATACGATGAAACCGTTTTAGTTTGATGAGTTGAGAGTTGAGAGTTTGAAAGTTAAAAAGTAGAAAGTTTATAAAGTTTATAAAGTTTGTAAAGTTCATAAAGTTTGTAAAGTAGAAAATTTGATTAGGAATTATGGAAGAAATTGGCTGGATATTATTAGAAGCATTGATTAAAGCAGTATTAATATTTACATTAATATTACTTGCCGCAGCAACTTTAGTTTACTGTGAGCGTAAAGTGTCTGCGTTTATTCAAAACAGAATCGGACCAAACAGAGCAGGTCCAAAAGGATTATTACAACCCTTTGCTGATGTATTGAAATTATTCATGAAGGAAGACATCGTACCGGATGCCGCAAATAAGAATCTGCACAGACTTGCACCGATTATTTCTCTGGGTATTACTGTTGCTGTTTATGCGGTTATCCCGTTAGGGAGTTCATTTGAATTAGCAGGGAGAACAATTCAAATGGGTATTGCTCCAAATGTTAATATTGGAATTTTATTTATTTTAGCTATGACTTCGGTTGGTGTATATGGAATTACCCTTGCCGGTTGGTCGTCAAATAACAAATACTCTTTGCTGGGCGGACTCAGGTCTTCTGCACAGATGATATCCTATGAACTCTCGATGGGATTAGCGATTATGGGTGTTATCATGGTTTCAGGCTCTTTGAATCTAAATGATATTATCATTCATCAAAGCGGTTGGATGTGGAATATTATATTACAACCACTTGGATTTATTATATTTCTTGTATCTGCATTTGCCGAAACAAACAGAACGCCATTTGATTTACCTGAAGCTGAACCGGAACTTGTCGGGGGATACAATACTGAATATACCGGAATGAAATTCGGTATGTTCTTCCTTGCCGAATACGGTAATATGGCAACTTCATCAGCATTGATAGCTACATTATACCTCGGTGGCTGGCAATTACCATTTAACCCTGATTGGATAGGACTACAGGAAGGTACAATCTGGTTGGCTCTTGCACAATTTGTAACAATTGTTGTTAAAATTTTATTGCTCTGCAACTTCTTTATTTGGGTTCGCTGGACAGTTCCAAGATTCCGGTATGACCAATTAATGAATTTGGGATGGAGAGTGTTATTGCCATTAGCATTATTGAATGTAATACTGACAGGCATTGTAATGTTTCTAATTTAGTTTAATAAGTTAAATGAGTTATTGAGTTTAATGAGATAATATATGAACAGAAAAGAAAATAACGAATCACAAAGATTAAATTTTTGGGAGAAATTGTATTTACCGGAAATAGCCAGAGGAATGGGGATTACTTTCCGTCAAATGTTCAAGCCAAAGTTTACCAGGCAATATCCCGAAGAAAGATGGGAACCGGAAGGTTCATATCGTGGGCGTCCGGTTTTGGTGAAGGAAGAAACAGGAGGAAGATGTGTCGCATGTGGTCTTTGCTCAAGGGTATGTCCTGCATTGGCTATAGAAGTGCAGGCAGATGAAACAGAACTTGTCAAAGAAAGATATCCTGTTAAATTTGAAATTAATATGCTCCGTTGCATCTTCTGCGGATTCTGTGAAGAGGTCTGTCCTGAGGAAGCTATTGTTATGAGCAAAGATTATGACATGGTATTTTCAAGCCAGGAAGAAGCAATTTTGGGTAAAGACAGATTGTTGGTACCAATTGCACAGTTGCAGGATAGATTGGAATATTTAAGACAGTATAAATAATCAGTAGAAAGTTTATAAAGTTTGTAAAGTTTATAAAGTTGAATAGATTTTATGGATTGAATAAGATTAACGGTTTAATAAATTAAGCACAATCATCCTTAGGATGAATATCAGAAAAATTTTCCCGCTAAGAAATAAATTAATAATAATATTGAAAGGATTTAATATGAAATGCTCTAATTACCAATGTTTATTGGCTTTGGTCTTGATACTGACACTAAGTCTTATCGGTTGTGGTAAAAAAGACGAAGCACAGGATACAATTAACAAGGAGGAAGTTCAAAAAATGGAAAAAGAATTTACAGAATTTGCAGGCAAACTCGAATCTGAAATAGCTTCTGCTTATACAGAAAGTTGTTTGACTTATTGGACTGCTGCAAATACAGGAAAAACTGAAGATTTCGATAAAGCTTCCGAAGCTGAAATTAAAATGGATAAAATTTTATCTAACAAAGAAACTTTTGAGAAAATTAAAAAATTCAAAGATTCCGGTCTTATACTCGATGAAATCAAGAAAAGAGACCTCGAGATGATGTATCTTTCATTTCTTGGCAAGCAAATTAATCCGGAAAAGCTTACCGCAATGACTAAAATGCAGAACGAAATCAGTAAGAAATTCCAAAACTTCAGAGCAGTTGTTGACGGTAAGAAGCTTTCAGACAACGATGTTGAAGTTATTTTGAAGGAGTCAAAGGATTCCAAAAAACTGGAAAAGGTTTGGATGGCACATAAATCAATCGGTCCACTGGTTGCGAAAGATATCATAGCTTTAGTTAAACTAAGAAATGAAGCCGCAAAAGAGCTTGGTTTCTCAAATTATCATGAAATGAGTTTAAAACTTAATGAGCAAGACCCGGCAGAAATTAGTAAGTTATTTGATGAACTTGATGAACTTACAAGAGATTCTTTTAAGGCACTAAAGAATGAAATGGATGATGTAATTGCAAAACAATGCAAAACTACAAAGGAAGTATTGATGCCTTGGCATTACCAAAACAGATATTTCCAGGAAGCTCCGAAAATTTATGATATTGACTTAGATGTTTACTACAAAGGTAAAGATATTGTTAAATTAACCGAAGATTATTATTCAAGCATCGGTTTACCAATTGATGATATGGTTAAAAAAAGTGACCTTTTCGAAAGAGAAGGTAAAAACCAACATGCCTTTTGCATAGATATTGACAGGAACAAAAAAGATACAAGAGTTCTTTGTAACGTTAAAGATAACAGTGGTTGGATGAATACCATGCTTCATGAGTTTGGACATGCTGTGTATTTCAAATGGCATGATAATAACCTGCCATGGTTCTTGAAATCACCTGCTCAGATATTTACAACAGAAGCAATTGCTATGTTGTTCGGCAGACTTTCATCAAATCCTCAATTCATGCAGGATATGCTCGGTATCAAGGATGCAGAAAAAACAAAAATTGGTGAAACTGCATTCAAAATTTTAACTCTCGAACAACTGGTGTTCAGCAGATGGTCTCAGGTAATGTATAGATTTGAAAAAAGTATGTACGAAAATCCGGATCAGGATTTGAATAAACTCTGGTGGGATTTGGTCGAAAAATACCAAATGGTTAAGAAACCTGCAGACAGAAATGAACCAGACTGGGCTACAAAAACACATATTGCTTCAAGTCCATGCTATTATCACAATTATCATTTAGGTGAACTCTTAGCTTCACAACTTGACCATTATATCAAAAAAGATATTTTAAAATTGGCTGAAGGTCAGGAAAGTGCATATTATAAACATCCTGAAGTTGGAGAGTATCTGGTTAAAACTGTATTTGCTCCCGGAGCTAAATATCAATGGAACGATATGATTGAAAAAGCTACAGGTGAGAAACTGACAGCAAAATATTATGCCAATCAGTTTGTTAAGAAATAATTATTTAGTGAAGAATCCGGGACTTCTAAATGTTCCGGATTCCTCACATATTTTATAGTAAAGAAATACTTATAATAGAAATATAATTGAAGTATTATGATCATGAAAAAACTGTTACTACTACTAATAATGATTGGAATATCAAATTCTTTATTGTTATATAGTCAGGAGAATATTGACGACGAATATCCTGAAAACGACGAGTTTGACTGGGTGTATTTAAATCTCGATTTGGGATATGGGAGCAGTGGTCCCGGTGGTGCTTTGGGTTTCAGATACCGTTTCTTGGGTTTAGCAATCAGTGCAACGGGCTTTGCAAACGATATTCC
>CAZEHW010000206.1:0-6320 GCA_964511865.1 uncultured Hyphomicrobiales bacterium
AATCTAATGTTGTCTGACCTAAAAGATTGATAAATTTAATTTCAAATGTTTCTTCTGGAGCCAAATTCAAATTTAAATATCCTGTGGAATTTATTGGATTAGGAATTATTTCACAATAAAATATCGAAGAATTATAATCACCAATATCCGAAGGGTCCCAAGTTGTAAAGATTCTGAACTCTGACCAAATACCTTGTCCTCCATCGTTAAAACCTGCAACATGCCACTTATACTGATTCATGCCATCCAGTTCTTCAGTTATCTGATAAACTACAGTATCACCTCCAACTAAAGTGATGTTTGTATCTTCGGAAACAATCTCCTCTGAATCAAAATCTACCAATTGAAAATAATACCTGTCCGCGTTCTCAATTTTACTCCACTTAAAAAGAGGTAGCGTAGTTACTTCATTTGAAATATGTTCCGGTTCGAGCAAAAGTACCATTCCCGGAGGTGCAGGAGCTGTTGTAAATGTCCACTGTTCCGACCAAGGTGATTCCCCTGCAGAATTCATCCCTCTAACATGCCATTTGTATGTTGTCCCAAGTACCAAATTCCTCACAGTTCTCAAAACAGTCCCATCTTCTTCAGGTAAAATATTGTCATAATCTTTTACCACTGAATCAGCATCGTTTAATACCTGAATCTGATATTCGTTTGCTCCAGGAATCTCAGACCATTTGAAATCAATATTTTTACTTAAATTTTTTGCTCCGTCCAATGGCTCTATTAAGATTGCCTGCTCAGTCGGAGGTATCGGTTTTGTCGTAAACCACCACTCATATGACCATTCACCTTCACCACCATCATTCACACCCCTTACCATCCATGAATATTCTTTCCCGGGTTCAAGATTTTTTAATGAAACTGAATTAGTGGAAAGTGTTTTTCTTTCAACCAAGCCATCTTCATCGTTAACTTCTACTTCGTACGAATCTGCATTCGGAACTTCCTGCCATTCCAATAATACAGGTATCTCTACATCCTCCTGACCGCTATAAGGTGATGTTAAAGTAACTCTCCCGGGTTTAGGAATGAAACTCATAACAAAATCAAAACATGAATTCCAATCGGATGTAAATTGACTACTAAAATAATAAGCTCCTGTATGAGCCACTCCCGGAACTTCTACCAGCTTCACATGAGCACCGGAAGTTTCCAATTGTGTTTTGAAAGAACGGCAATCAGAAATAATATTATCTGATGTCCCGCAAATCATAGCAAATCCAAGACTGTTTATCGCAGATTGTGAAACTCCATAACCATAGGCGGCAATTCCGATTAATCCCTTGAATAATTGATAATTGGAAGGTCCGAAACTAAATGTTGTATAACCGCCTGCAGAATATCCCGATAAAATAATTTTTGATTCATCAATATTAAATTGACTTTTGCAGTAATTGATTAAAGGAATTATAGATTCGGATAAACTTGCGTCTGCCCCATCCGGACATGCTAAAATAAAATTTTTATCAGAAGCGGATTGCTTAATCATATCCCTAATTCCCCAAGCCGGTGATTGTGCAGGATGAAGCCCAATAACCAAAGGTTTCGCACCCGAGCCGGAAGAAACATAAAATTCAACATTACCACCCCAGCCATCCTGAGAAACATATCTTGTAAATGACCCGGTCTGTGAATTAGCTACATTAAACAATAACAGCAAAAACAGAAATCCCGTTATCAAGCATCTTGAAAAAAATAACGTATAGATTTTCATAACAACACCTAAAAAAATTTAACAAATTTTATAAATTTGCCAACATTATAATTATAATGACACATAAAACGCAAAAACGTCTCAAAAATATTGAATTTTTTTTGGGTTATTTGTTTTAACTATCTATAAAACATAAAAGTTATTTTTTTTCTTCCCTAATCGGATGAACCGAAAAATTCTTGGATGCATTTTCCCAATTGACAATATTCCACCATTCTTTAATGTAATCGGCACGCTTATTCTGATATTTTAAGTAATATGCATGCTCCCATACATCAATTGTCATCAATGGAATAACGTCCCATGTCGTTAGCTTCTGATGATTTTCGACCTGAAGAATCACTAGTTTTTTGGTTGATGGTTGATATGCCAGCAAACCCCATCCACTGCCTTCTACGGAAGATGCGGCGGCAGAAAACATCATTTTAAACTTGTCAAAAGTCCCGAAATCAACTTTGATTCTATCGGCTAAATCCCCTTTCGGCTCTCCCCCGCCGGTCGGTGACATTGAATTCCAATAAAGTGTATGAAGAAAATTACCGGCACCATGAAATGCTAGCTTTTTCAGCCAATAATCTATCATCGAAAAATCTTTTTTTCCTAAAGCTTCGGCTATTTCAGCTTGTGCTTTATTCAAGCCGTTTACGTATCCCTGATGATGTTTTGTATAATGCAGTTCAATTGTTTTTGCGTCTATATAAGAATCCAAAGCATCAAAAGCGTAAGGTAACTCAGGTAGCTTATATTCCGTATTATTCAAAAATAAATTTTCCTGACCGCTTTGTCCGAACACCGGAAGCGTTGCTCCCATAGCCGCTACAGCAGATAATACTCCGGCACTTTGCAAAAAATCTCTTCTGTTTATTTCCATTTTTATATCCTTTCAATTTTTTATTGTCGTTTAAAATGTATCTGTATATTTAAGATTCAAAACAATCCAACCAATAGTAGGTGAGTTATAAAATGTGAACGTCCAAAGTATCGGATTGAACGGATGCAAACTCAGGTACTTCACTTTAACATAAGAAACCGATATATATTCGGCACCGGCTTGCTCATGTCCTGTAATTTTCCCATAAAGTTCAATTGCCTGATTAGTTTTCATAACCTGTTCTTTGATTTTATCCTTATTCCGTATCAAAGGACTGTTCTTCAAAAACTCTGTATATGCTTTTTCAACATCACCTGTCATTAAAATATTAAAAAAATCAATACACTTTTGATTAAGTTCCGTAGGAATACCAATCAAGGTATATACCGGGTCCATGTTTTCTATGTCAGTTTCATCTCCTTGATTTAACAATGGCTTTTCATCCAATATCGGCGATGTTTTCTGTACCTGCGAATAAGATGTACTTAGTGAAAATATCATCAATAAAATTAAAGTTAATGATTTCATAGGTTTTCTCCTGAATATATTTTTAAAAATTTTTTCGACTTCAAATTAATCCTGTCATTCTTTTCAAAGCAAGTACTTCATTATTTAATAATCTTCTGTATTCTCCCCTTTTCATACCTGCATTAGATAATCCTGCAAAAACTTTCCTGTCAAGTTTACTAACCTGATATCCGACAGCTTCAAACATTCTTTTAACCTCATGGTTTTTTCCTTCGTATAAAGAAATTGTAACCTGGGTTTTATCCTTTGGATTAATAAAAATTTCGCAGGGGGCTGTTTTCCCGTCTTCAAGTTCTATTCCTCCGGCGATTTTTTGTGCATCAGAAAATTTTAAAGGCATATCCAAACCGGCATTATAAATTCTCTATTTAGGATGTGTCAGTCTATAAGTTAGCTCACCATCATTTGTTAATAACAGTACTCCTGTCGTATTCCTGTCCAATCTGCCTACCGGAAATATCCTGACATAAGATTTGACAAGGTCAAGAACTGTTTTCCTGCCTAAATCATCATCAGTGGTTGTAAGGTAATTCTTTGGTTTGTTAAGTAAAATATAAATAAGTTTTTTATTAGTTAGAACAGGATTACCTGAAACTGTTACCTTATCCGATAAACTGATTTTTGAGCCTAATTCAGAAACAGTTTTTCCGTTAACTTTAACAAAACCCTTACTAATCAATTCGTCTGCTTTTCTTCTGGATGTAATTCCATTGTCAGCAAGAAACTTATTCAGTCGAACAGTTTCTTCGGCTTTTATAACTTCTTTTCTTTTATCTCTTACAATTTTATTTTTCATATACTTATAAGTTAATTAAAAATTTTGAAATATTAATGAAATTTATTCAATAATAACGGGAATAACAAAATTATAATTTGTAATTAATACAAAATAACAACCTTTTAACGATTCCAACCCATCAAGTCTTATGCTATTATTGGGTACAAATTTATAATCTTTAACTTCTCGTCCCATGATATCATATACAGTAACATTAATTTCAGATTGTGTTAATACCCCTTTAAATTCCAAAAAATAGCCGGAATATTTTCGGATTATTTTCGCCACTTCTTCATTTTCTTGGAATTCTTCTTTTTTTTTACTGAGGTTTCCACTCTTTTATAATAATACAAATGTGCCGGAATAAGAAATGGACTCCTTTCGCTTATTGTGTAGTAACCTAATGAAGCAGGATGCCAGCTAATGCCTTCTCCCTGCGGTTCCATCTGATAATGAATCGATTTGGAGTCTTTTTTTAATGCTTCTTTTATAGTTTCACCGGAATTTCTTCTGAAATAATAAACCTTTGAATATGTTTTTATTAAAATTTCTGTCCCTTCTGATGAAATATCGGCGGCTGTAACTCCAGAACCATTCATACCTTCATAACCAAAGGGCAGTTCGGTAACAAAGTCAGCTGTAATTGTAGTGGCAACAGATTGAGGATATTCAATTTTATAAACTTTTTCATTATCCAATCTCTTTGTTATCACGTACAAGTCCTTTGTCTGAGGGTCAATCATCAGAGCTTCACTGTCATATATTTTATCAGGGAATTTAAAAGTAATTTTATCATATTCTCTAATAGTATCAATTTTTTGTTTTTGGTCTTCACTCACGTATGGTTCTTTAAAGCGGTAAATATCTTTTGTTTTGAACTGCTTCAAATTATCTCCAATATCACCAAAATAAATATAATCAAAATTATCTTCAGGACCGGGACCAATTGCAATATCTTCCCAGTCTCTGCCATTCTTAATATTTAACACATAAATTGCCACAATTTTTGCTGAAGTATTAATTGCAAAAACTCTTGCTTCAGGACTGTCATCATTATGCACCCAGAGAATATTTTTATTTTTCCTGCTTGCAGCTATACCAGAAGCTTCATTTATAATTGAATCATCAACAATACCAAGGTCAACAGGTCCTTCGAAATTATTGGACTGTGAAAACAATTCAATCGTATGACTTATAAATATCAGAGCAACTAAACTCAATAATGCAATTTTCTTCAATATCATTTTTTACTATTATTCTTTTTTTATTTATATTAATAATTTAATAAAGCAAAATTAAAGATTTTATTTTAAAATTTATGCTCGAAAATCTGAAAGAAATAAAACCGAATATTTGGGAAATACCCAAAACAGACAAAATGCGTGTGCCGGCGCGTCTCTATGTCAGTGGAAAAATGCTCGAGCAGGTGCTGAAAGACAGATCCCTTTGGCAATTACGAAATGTTGCTGAATTGCCGGGAATACAGAAGTACTCATTGGCAATGCCGGATATTCACGAGGGCTACGGTTTCCCGATTGGCGGTGTTGCCGCTACTGATTTGAATGACGGAGTAATCTCTCCCGGCGGTATCGGTTATGACATAAACTGCGGTATCAGAGTTTTGAAAACAAAATTTTCTATTGATGAAGTAAAAAGTAAAATCAATTTTCTCTCAAAAGAAATCTACAATGAAGTTCCATCCGGTGTTGGTAAAGGAGGAAAAATTAAATTATCTTTTACCGAACTGGACAAAGCACTTAACAACGGTTGTAAGTGGGCATTAAAAGAGGGATATGCAACTGACAGGGATTTGCAATTCACAGAATCAAACGGCTCATTAAGCTCCGCAGATTCTTTAGCCGTTTCAGATTATGCAAAAAAGCGTGGATTCGACCAGCTTGGAACAATGGGCGCAGGAAACCATTTTATAGAGATTGGCGAGGTATCGGAAATATTTGATGAGGAAGCGGCACGTGCATTTGGTTTAAAAAAAGGACAGGTTGTAATTCAAATCCATACGGGTTCACGTGGATTGGGACATCAGGTTGCAACAGATTTTATTAAGACAATGAATGTTAAAGTCAGGGATTACGGAATAGAACTGCCGGATAGGGAATTATCCTGCGTTCCGATATCTTCATACGAAGGAGAGGAATACTATTCAGCAATGTCTGCCGCCGCAAATTTTGCCTGGGTGAACAGACAACTTATAACATGGGAAGTGCGTCATGCATGGAAAAATATTTTTGGTTCAGCAGGTGGAAATCTTGATTTGCTTTACGATGTTGCTCATAACATAGCAAAAATCGAAGAGCATATATTTGACGGTAGTAAGAAAAAAGTGATGGTTCACCGCAAGGGAGCTACCCGGGCATTTCCGGCTCATCACCCTGAATTACCGAAAGATTACAGAGCAGTCGGAC
>CAZEHW010000207.1:0-6229 GCA_964511865.1 uncultured Hyphomicrobiales bacterium
ATTGGATAAAAACTACATTCCAAATTTCAATTACTTCAGGTACACCATCATTGACTAATTTTCCGCCGCTGTAATCTTCTGTTCTGTCGAAATGGATTTCACTGCAAGGACCACAAGGACCGCTCTCCCCCATCTCCCAAAAATTATCCTTCTCGTCAAATCTATGTATTCTTTCTTCAGGTAAATAATTCTTCCATAAATCATAAGATTCATCATCGGTACGATAAACAGTAGCATGAAGCCGTTTCTTTTCCAAACCCCAAATATCAGTCAACAGTTCCCAAGCCCATGCAATAGCTTCTTTTTTATAGTAATCCCCGAAACTCCAGTTGCCGAGCATTTCAAAAAAAGTATGATGGTAAGTGTCAACACCAACCTCTTCCAAATCATTATGTTTTCCACTTACCCTAATGCACTTTTGAGTATCTGCAGCTCTCGAATAATCCCTTTTCCCAACTCCTAAAAATACATCTTTAAATTGATTCATACCTGCATTGGTAAAAAGTAATGTTGGATCTCCATGTGGAATAACAGGCGCACTGGGTACAATCCTGTGCTCCTTGGACTTAAAAAAATCTAAAAAAGAACTTCTTATTTCATTTGATGTCATAATTTTCAATTTCTTCCATTTTAATTAATATAATTTTTAATAGACGATGCTTCTTGTTTTTTGTTTAGTACGATGCTGTCTCAAAACTGTCATTCTGAACGTAACGAGTGAAGTGAAGAATCCAGAAATCCTATGAATACTGGATTCTTCGCTCCGCTCAGAATGACAGATTATCAAATTCTGTACTTATGAAACAGCCACCTACTAACTCATTTAACTTTTTGTTTACCCAAAAAAGTTGTCATTCCTGTCCCAAGCAAAAACATATAAATCGAATTGATATGCCTGTATTCATACTGAACAAGACAGACAATTGCAATTTTATACAAAATGATTGCGGCACCTACAAGAAAAACTATATTAAAATAGTCCTCTTTTTGCTTGTAATAGCTCAAAACAAATAGAGCCATCAGAAGCAACAGTACAGGAATAAAAATACCCTGTAACGATTTCTCTGTAAAAAGAGAAATGCTTTCGCTCAGTTTTAAATTTAAAATAACATTTACCTTATTAAAAACTCCTTTTGCTGTATTTATCAAATTATCAATCTCGTTTCTTCGATTTTCAGTGATAAAATAATTCGCATATTAACCGGTATAAACTCCTCCCTTCCAAACAGAATAGAAGTTATATCCCATTTTCTTAGCAAATTCCACCGGATGCTTAACAATCAATTCAGATGATTTCTGATTAAAATATGTATTTGCCTGATAAGAATAAGGACTGGGATAACCAAGAGAATCAGCTAAATCATAGACAGTTTTATCATAAGGAGCTATTCCCCATTTGTTGTTTGGAAGCTGGCCAAGAGATAACTACATAACAGCACCACTGTTTGTAGCAGTAAATTGCAAGTTACCGCTTATACTCTTTGCTCTGAAAGCCCATGGCAACAGTAAAATAATTGCAATTAACCAACTTATTATTGTAGTTTGAAACAATACTTTTCTTTTACCCTTCATCTGTGGAAATGAAATAAATACAAGAAAAACAAGCGGCATTAACAAATATTCTGTCCTGAAATTCAAAATTATCCCAAGAACAATCCCGCTAAAAATCATATATTTCCATCTACCCACATCCTTCCGACTTCTAACTTCTGTCTTCTGACTCCTGTCTTCTGTCTTCCTGAGTTTGTCATCGGGAGTCATCCTGAGCTTGTCGAAGGATGTCTGTCTTCTAACTTCTGTCTTCTGACTCCTGTCTTCTGTCTTCTCTCTCATGTATTCTTCCCTTCTCCCTTCTCCCTTCTCCCTTTTCCCGTCTGCCGTCTGCTGTCTGCTGTCTGCCAATAAAGACCGAATAATAAAATATCCATATAAAAACAACAAAGCCCCGACAATCGCATCAGGCCATTTCACCGACATCAGTGCTACAAAAGGCAGAAAATATAATAAATGATGGTATCTTGGCTGTAACTTGTAAACTTTATAAAAAATGTTAATTACAACAAGGCAAAGAATGTATTGAAGAAAAAGCACTAAAACACTATTGAACTCAAATAACAAATCCAATAATACAATTCCTGTATATCCCCATAATGGGTAAAGCAGAGGAGTATTCCCAAGTGAAGCACAGGTATAACCATCACCGTCAATCAAATTGAGGGCAATCTGACTAAAAATGTTCTCATAAGTTCCCTGTTGATTCAGATGATTATAGTTAAGTAAAAAGACTATAGCCACAAAAATTGCAGATACAAAACCGAAATATTTAATATTATTTTTTTCCATAAAGCAAAATTAATTTTTTTATTTTAAAAATAAAGAGTTATTTTTGATATTGTTAATGGTTTTTTTAGAAATATTTTATGAGGTTTTTTACTGCTCACTAAATACGAATTCAATCTCGCAGATATGATAGAGCTAATTATTTGTCTTATTTAATACATTTTTTATTATTATTTTTTTAAGGATTTACTATGAACATTTATATCGGGAATTTACCTTTCAAAGCAGAAGAGTCTGACATTAGAACTCTTTTCGAACAATTCGGAACAGTTGATACAGTCAAATTAGTAACAGACCGAATTTCGGGAAGAAAAAAAGGATTTGGTTTTATCGAAATGGACGATGAAGGCGGACAAAAAGCAATTGATTCCTTGAACGAAAAAGAATTTCAGGGCAGAAATTTGAAAGTTAACCCTGCTAAAAGCAAATAAATACAGGATTCTATAGAGACAAAATCTTTACATATCTGTTTTTTTTAAGTCTTTTGTTGAAAGTCAATATTAATTATTGTCAAAAGGAGCTTTTTTAGCTCCTTTTTCATTTTATCAACACCAACCCTGCAATACCATCAAATTCCATAGAATCAAAATAATCATTACTCAAAGAAGCGGGATAATTATTGCCACTACTTTTTACCTCTGTATTGCACATATTATCATTATGAAATTCTTCATAAAAACACGAAACATGATTGTTAAGAAAAATCAAAATAATTGATATGAAATACATTTTCTTCATGGCATTAACTCATTTTACCGTTAACTTTATTATTTAGAATAACTTTATAATGCTATTTAAAGAATATTCTTATCATTTCCAAATCATTTTTTGAAAATTGAGAATTTTTACTTTCCATTATCTTTCCATTATAAAGCTAAGAAACTTTTCAGTTTTCCATGATTGTTCTTCAATCCGACTCTCTCAATTATTTTTTGTCCATGAATTCATGTAATTTTGTATTTTGTATTATTTTAATAATCAATCAGGAAAAATGTCAAAGAAAAGAGCTAAAAGAAGAGAAGATTTCAAAACCGATAAGGAATTGAATGTGAATGAGAATCAAACTGTGGAACCGAAAAATTCCAAAGAGAAAAATTCTGAATCTTTTCAAATAAGTTTCAAAAACAAAAAGTTTTTGGCTGCCATCCCATTTGGCTTAGCTTTTATTATTTATGCATGCATCTGGCTCTTCGAACCCGGTGAACCGGTTTCTGACCCATGGTTTGCGGCAGTAAAGCTCGTTGATTCCTCACAAAAAGTTACCGACCCTACCCTAAAGCAAAAATTATTAAATGATGGTGGATATGAGTTGAGACATCTGGTAAAAATTCATCCATACCACGCAAGAGTTAGGTTTTTCCTTGGATATTATTATTTCGTTACTCAAAATTGGGACTCCTCCCTATCTGAATTAAAGGAAGCTGCAAGATTGGACAGCGGTTCTACAATCAATTCGGTTTGGCCAAATGCACATGACCTGATTACCAAAGTTGCCATAAATAAAAGTGTTTTTGCGATGAACAGCGGTAATTTGATTGAAGCAAAACTGCTGTTGCTTGATGCATATCCATATTATCCAAGTAATCCCCTTTTGAATAAATATATCGGAAATGTTTATTACAATCTCGGAGAATATGAAAATGCTTTCCGTCATTTTTCTGTGAGTTTTCAGGGTAATCAAAACGATGCTGATGTCGTCAATATGCTTGGTGTATTATACAAAATGAAGGGTGATATGAATAATGCTACTGCTCATTTTCAAAGAGCTTTGCAAATAAATCCGGAGCATCCGGGAGCGAAGGTGAATTTGTCAAGTATTAATCAGTGAAAAACGAATAGTGAAAAGTAAAAAATTAAATGAAAGACAGAATGACTGATGAACTGAAATACAGAAAGAAAGAGGACAGCAGACAGCAGACAGCAGACGGAATTTTCGAAGAACCGAAATTCCGAATGACAGAAAGACCGAAATCAAGAAGAACTAATTCTTCTTTCAAACTTTATAAACTTTACAAACTAACTCTTAACACACAACTCTCAACTCATAACTTGATGAGAGGATTGCTTTTTATTGTAATGTTATCCTTTTCATCAAATATAATTCAAGCGCAAACAACCGAAGACACACGACCATTTGTGATTTACCCAAAAGCTTATGATTCCTGGAATTTTGAAATGACTGCCGGAGTGAGTTTAACAAAACTTCCAATGAATGTTGTAGAAGAAGAAATCAATCAATCACCAATGCTGGAGTTCAACTTCAGGTTAGGACTTCCCGCAAATTTATCGATTACATCAGAATTAAAATCAAATTACATTGCCAATTACGGTTCTCTCGGTTTGCAGTGGACTTTTAGCGATAAAGTCATAGACCTTGCATGCGGTGCTAAATTCAATGCCTGGTTTGGACATCTTGACATCGAATCAATAAGATTAAAAGCAGAGGGAATAATACTCTCCCCTTACATTGCAGTCGGTTTTGATATGGGCGATTTTTTGCTTTCTGCTCAGTTAGAAACACAAACAAACAGAATGTGGACGCAGATTGATGATAAAGAAATTTCAAGAAAGGACCACAAAATTAGCGGGATCGCCTTAAATATCAATCTGGAACAACCGCTCTGGCACAATCACTATGTAGTTTTGGGAGTAAAATTGAACTATGTGAAATTTTTCTATCAATCATGGATTTCATATACAACTATTGACGAGTACTTACTTTATCCTGAATTCAAATTTGGGTTTGTGTTATGAAAATATTCAAATTCAAATATCAGTTTTTGATTCTTTTACTCATGTTATCATGCGAATTTGAACTTCCAACAGTTAAAATTCCTGCTTTTGACGACTCAAGTATTTTGAGTAAAACTACTCCTTTAAATGAATTTATTAAATTAAATCTTGAAGGGGTATACATATCAAATGACAGTAAAAATGAGTTTGGGGAAACATTAGTAATAAAAACCACCGGTGAATATTTATCAATTTTCACCGGGAAAAATGCCGCTTACCTTATATTCCAAGGCGGCATTTTGGACTCTACTTTGGTCTTTGAAGGATATTGGCGATTTGCAACAGGGAGTGAAACAGGTTTAGCCAAACTTGTAATAAGTAGCGAAAATGGTTCATCTGATTTGATTAATGGGAAGCTACCATCATTGATAAAAATCCAATGTTACTATTACAAAGGTCCTGAGAAAAACGAGAAAATAATTACTTTAACTTACTCAAGACCACTCAATAAAATACCTGCTGATTTTCGAATAATCGGGCATCGTGGTGGAGCTCGAAACACCGACAGGTTGCCTGCATCCGAAAATTCTGTCGAGATGATTAGGTTTGCTGAAAGACTGGGTGCTAACTCAATTGAAATTGATGTGAAACTCACCAAAGACAAAATACCTGTATTGTTTCATGACGAAAATTTAAGTTTAAGATTAATCAATGAAAGTTATTTTGTCGGTAGCATATCGAATTATACTTTTGATCAGTTGAAAACATTTGTAACATTAAATAATGGCGGGAAAATTCCAACTCTTGATGAAGCATTGGATACAGTTTTAGAAAAGACCAATATCAAACTAGTTTGGCTTGATATTAAATCAGATGGTTTGATAGCCGATGTAACAAAAGTACAGAAGAAATATGTAAATAAAGCTAAAGCCCTGGAAAGAGATTTGGAAATACTAATCGGATTACCAACGGATGAAATTGTTAACGAATATTTGAGTATTAAGGACAAAAAAGATATACCTGCTTTATGTGAATTATCATTTGAAGACGTAAGGGCAACAGATGCCTTTGTTTGGGCTCCACGTTGGTCTTTGGGTATGCAAACTGCCGAATCGGAAATAATGCATGGCGAAGGACGAAGAGTGTTTACATGGAC
>CAZEHW010000208.1:0-6213 GCA_964511865.1 uncultured Hyphomicrobiales bacterium
ATAAGCAATATATTTCATAAATTCCTCCATAAATATTTTTTTACAAATCTAATGAAAATATATTAATAATTGCAAAATATCTTTAAACTTATCTCTTCACTACAAAATCCTGAACATAGAGCGGTTTGAATGTGTTTGCATCTGCGAATTCTCCGGCTGTGTATTTCTTCATGGCAAGCATTGCAATGAGCTTTGCTGAGTATTCGATTTGATAGGGTGGAGCAGGTATTTGAGAAAGTAGTTCTGCATTTGGTCCACAAACTAAAGTATCTTTGAAGTTCAATGATTTGAAGTCTTCAAATTGACAAATTTTTATATCTGACACTTCGACAAGCTCAGTGTGACGTGAACCGAGAACCGACATCAGTGAACCGAGTTTTTTTTGTTCTTCGACAAGCTCAGTGTGATGGATTGTAAATTCCTGATAATATAATACGTCTTTTTGAGCAGGAATTACCGCAACTATTTTGGAACTGGATTCTTCGCTTCGCTCAGAATGTCCTTCGACAAGCTCAGGATGACAAAAAGTTGCATAGTATGCAAAAGCTGATAAAGTGGGGACAGAGATTAGTTTTGGTGCATAATCATCATCGCTTTCCTTGAAACAAAGTGCCTTTGCGATACTAGCTCCTATACGCAAGCCGGTGAATGAACCCGGTCCTGAAGAAATGGCAACTGCATCAATGTTTTCAATACCTAAACTATTATTATCCGCGAGTAAATTTCTTACGTATTCAGCACAATATGCATCATGAGGATTCCCGTCGCTTGATGAATACTCAGACACAATTGTATCATTATCGCTAAGAGCTACAGCACATACCGGACCGCTTGTTTCTATCGAAATTATTTTCATTTTTTCAAATTTAGTTTTTAATAATCAGCAATTTATATTAACTTTCTGAAAGTTTAAAAACTTTCTGAAAGTTTTATTCAAGAAAGTTTTTTTATAATGGGTATTATTTGTTGATATTATTTTTTTTCAATTTCGTAATTTGCATAAATGTTAGAGCTAAAAAAAACAAAATAGGAGAGAGAGTGAATATTTTATTTAAAAATATACGAATTATAAGTCCTTCTCAGGAAATTGATGATGTTTTTAATCTTTGGATTAAAGACGGCATTATAAAATCAATGTCAAAGGGTGAGATTAAATGCGATGATAATACAGAAGAGATATTTGCAGAACGTTGGATTTGTTCTCCCGGACTTTATGATATGCACGTACATTTCAGAGAACCCGGATATGAATACAAAGAAGATATTGATACCGGTGCAGAATCTGCCGCTAACGGTGGTTTCACAGGTGTTTGCGTTATGCCGAATACTGACCCTGCAATTGACAATATAACAGTAGTTAACTTTATTAAACAAAGGGCAAAGGACTTGTTAGTTGATGTTGGTATTTCTGCAACTATTACTCAGGAACGAAAAGGAAAACTCATTTCTCCGATGCTTGAGCTAAGTGATTTTGGTGCTTTAATGTTTACGGATGACGGCTCATGTGTAATGGACTCTGAAGTAATGAAAAGAGCTTTCGATTATGCATCTACAAGGGATTTCCTTATAGCCCAGCACTGTGAAGACCATACTTTGACTCATGATTTTTCAATGAATGAAGGAGCTATTTCAGGTAGATTGGGACTTAAAGGATATCCGTCGGTTGCCGAGGAATTAATTGTCTCAAGAGATATAAGGCTTTCAGAGTATTGTGGTAACCGTTTGTACCATATACAGCATGTCAGCACAAAAGGAGCTATACTTCTTATCAGAAATGCCAAGAAAAGAGGTTTACGAGTTACATGTGAGGTTACACCACATCATTTTACTAATGACGAGGAGGAATTGGTAAGTTATGACTCTCAATTGAAAATGAATCCACCATTGAGAACTAAAGAAGATATTGAAGCTTTAATCGAGTGTATTCAAGATGGTACAATAGATTGCATTGTTACAGACCACGCACCGCATGCTTTGCATGAAAAACATGTGGAATTTGAAAAAGCTCCTTGTGGAATTATTGGACTTGAAACTTCTTTAGCTTTGACCTGTACAAATCTGGTTCATAAAAATATCATTGATTTAAACAAAATGATAGAGATGATGTCTGTAAATCCACGCAAGATATTGAAACTTAAAGATATAGACATAAAGGAAGGCGAAAAAGCTAATTTAAGCATTTTTGACCCGAATGAAGAATGGATTGTTGATGCTAAGAAATTCAAATCCAAATCGGAAAATAGTCCGTACATTGGTTCTAAGCTAAAAGGTAAACCAAAATATACGATTAATAATAATCAAATTTATAAAAGTGATTTGTAATTTAGTAGAAAGTTTGTAAAGTTCATAAAGTTTATAAAGCAAAAAATAAATATCTTAGCGAAACGATGAATCCGGAAAGAAATACAGGAATCTAAAATTCAGTTGAAAGTTTGTAAAGTTCATAAAGTTAATAAAGAAAAAAATATAGTTCAGAGAGAATGGAAGAAACCGGAATAAGTCTATTTTACTTAAATTATTGAATTATAATACCAAAAGATATATTTGAAACGTTTATAAATGTAATATAATCTGCATTATGTAAACTAAATATAAATTCAATCTTCCCTACTAATTTATGAATATTAAAAAATTCTTTGTTTGTTAAGTTAGTTTTTTTGATTTTTGTACTAATTAAAATTTATAAAATAATATTTCGAGATGATTATGACACAGAATAATAACTTCAGATTTTTTGCAATGGCTGGATTGGTAATTTTAGCCGCTTTATTAAGATTGATAGACCATCCGGTAAATGTATCCCCTATTATGGCAATCGCCATCTTTTCAGGTGCTTATTTCGCTGACAAGCGTTTTGCTATATTAATTCCAATCGGAGCAATGCTGTTAAGCGATTTGTTCCTTGGATATTATTTAGTATCAATTTTTGTTTATGCCGGATTCGGAATCGGTATATTTATTGGCTACTTAATTAAATCGAGAGTAAAAGTTCAAAATGTATTTTTAGCTTCATTAATAGGTTCATTGGTATTCTTCGTAATTACCAATTTCGGTTCATGGTTAACTGACCCAATGTATCTGCCGTTGACATGGGAAAGTTTAATCAGATGCTATGGTTTGGCAATACCATTCTTCAGAAACACTTTATTAGGTGACATGGCTTATGTTACTGTATTATTTGGTAGTTTCGCATTAGCTGAGAAATACGTTCCTGCAGTTCAAACTACAAAGTAGAAAGTTTATAAAGTATAGCGAAACGTGAAACGGAAGCCACTGTCTGAACAGCTGATTAAAGCTGATTAAACTGATTTCGCTGATTTTTTGCAAATCTTCAACCACTGACGGAGTAGTAGTTGTGTCGGTGTTTTTCCTTGTGTTACCATAGTACAATCCCTGCGGGATAATTCTCTGTGTAGCTCTGTGAATCCTCCGGGTAACTCTGTGTAACTGCCTTCCATTCTACATTTAACACTCTACATTTTCCCAAAATAAAAAAGCCGTACCACTCTAAAATGATACAGCTTATATTTTTCAAATTTTCTTTTCTTATTTTTTACCTGAGAAAAAGCCGGTAAAGGTTGTAACTGCTTTTCTAATAGCAGATGAATACAAAATTACATCATTAATCGGTAATGATATGCTGTCATATAACCTATTGAAAAGCCCTGTATAGGATGATATTGTATTGAGAATTCCCTCGGTACCGTCTTGTAATGATTTCGCTGATGAAGTTACCTGTTTTGTAGTTATATCAAAATTATCTAACGAATGACTTAAACGGATTTTCATTTCATCAAAGTCATTACCAATATGCTTAAGCGAAACATCTAACTGCTTTGCAAGTTTTTCAATAGATTGCGTTAATTCACGCATGCTTTTCAAAGCACCCATTAAAGAAACAATGGCAAAAATTGATAACAAAATAAAAGCAATTAAAGCCGTTAAAGCCAAAATTTTTAGAGCTAAGTCCATTTCCATAATTTTTCCCTTATCCTTTACATTCCTGACTGTCCGGAATTCAATTCATTTTTGAATGCATCTGCACTTGCTTTTGCGGCATTTTTAATATTAGATATTTTTTCCTGAACACCTTCTTTAGCAGAGAAAGCTTTGGCTTTTGCATCGTGTAAAACGCTTTCTGCACTCACCAATATATCCTCTGCCTGTCTTTTTGCAGAGTTAATGATGTTTTGTGCCCTTACTCTACCTTCATTAACAGTGTTTGAAACCGCCGAACCAATTTGTGATTCAGCCGTGTACAAATAATCTGCTGTTTTGTCGTAAAATTCGTGTGACTTTTCGGCAATGTCTTTGCGTAGTTCGGCACCCGATTTTGGTGCTAATAATAGAGCTGTAATAGCTCCGATTGTACCACCAATAAATACTCCAAGTATTATTCCCTGGGTAAAACTTGATTCACCTTTGTTTGACATATTATTTTCCTCCATATTATTACCAATTTTCCGGTAAAGTTATTGATTTATTCTGATTTATTAAAATTATCTCGGCAAACTCTCTTACAGCTCCATTGCCTCCTTGTTTGGAGCATACAAAATCGCAAATTTCTTTTACTTTATCAGTTGCATCCGAAGGGCAAGCAGAAAATCCTGAGATTTCCATTGCCGGAATATCATTGACATCGTCACCGATATAAGCTACGCATTCCAAATCAATTGATAAAGTCTCTGCCAATTCAGTTAAAGATTTCCTTTTATTTCTTGAACCTAAAACTAAATGCTTTATATTTAATTTTGACGTTCTTGCCTTAACAATATTTGAATTTTCGGATGTAATTATTGCCAAATCAATACCTGCAATCTTTAAAAGCTCGATTCCCATTCCATCACGAATAGAAAACTTTTTCAGTTCCTCCCCGTTTGCAGAATAATAGACTTTTCCATTTGTTAAAGTGCCGTCAACATCCATAACAAATAGTTTTATCTTCTTTGATTTTTCAATAATTTTGTTATCTGACATTAAAATTGTCAATACAATTTATTCATTTAAAAATATTAAATTGCAAGTTACAAAAAAAAGTTTAAAAGTAGAAAGTTAAAAATTGGAAAAAAAGAAATATATTAATCTGACCTTGTCGGTCAAAGAGGAACTATATGATATGATCTACGGTGTCCTATATGATTTTCTGGTAAAAGGAATCGAAGAGAAATTTGATGAGTTAATCATTACTGTTGATTATGATTATTGGACAGAAGAAATCGAGATTTTATTTGTACAAGCTCTTAAGATGATTGACAGCAGTATATCCCTTACAAAAAAAGAAATAATTGTTGATAAAAACTGGAATGCTGAATTTGAGAAGAATTCACCTTTAATCGTTGTAAATGAAAGAATTGGGATAGCACCGGAATGGAAACAAAAGGAATTAAATACAGAAATTAAGATTATCATAAACCCAAAAATGTCATTCGGTACAGGTGACCATGCTACAACCAGATTGATGTGCAAATTGATGGGAAATACAGTTAAACCTAATACAAACTGGATAGATGCAGGTTGCGGCTCAGGAGTTCTTGCCATTTTGGCAATTAAATTAGGTGCAAAATCTGTACTTGCATTTGACTTTGATTTATGGTCTGTCGAAAATACTCAGGAAAACATCATATTAAATGATATTTCTGATGAAATTCAGGTTCTGCATGAAAAGATTGAAAATATTAAGCTTCCACCAGCTGACGGTATCGCCGCTAATATGTTCTCAAATTTGCTGATTTCCTCAATGGAAAAATTCAAAAATTCTTTGAAAAACAATGGTGACTTAATATTATCAGGAATATTGAAGTATGATAAAACAGATGTTATAGAGAGTGCTGAACTGCATGGTTTTAAAAAAATAAATGAAATTTTTGAAGATGAATGGATAGCTCTTCATTTTAAAAAGCGAGAGGCAGGAAGATGAAAAAAAGATATGCAACCATAGATATAGGAACTAATACTATTTTAATGCTGATTGCCGAAAAAGATGAGGAATCCGGTTTCAAAGTAATACAAGACGAACACTCCTTAGCACGATTGGGAGAGGGAATTGGTTTGGATAATAAAACTATTTTACCCGAAGCCATAGAACGTGCTACGAAAATTCTTCAGAAATACAAACAGATTTGTGATGAAATGAACGTATCTGAAATTTATGCAGTCGCCACAAGTGCCATGAGAGATGCAGAAAATCGTAAAGAAGTGAAAGCAAAATTCTCA
>CAZEHW010000209.1:0-6193 GCA_964511865.1 uncultured Hyphomicrobiales bacterium
GAATTATTGGCTTCAACAGAAATTGACCATGTAGAAATCGGGTTATTCAAAAGCAATGATAAAGGTTTGACTTGGACTTCCGTAGATGAAGGTTTGGATGGAAACTATGTTTATTCTTTCGACAATAATACCGATGGTTATATTTACGCAGCAACAAGCAGGGGTGTTTATCGCACAAGTTCTTCAATTGTTCATGTCGAAGAAGAAATTACACCGAATTATTCATTTACTATATCACCTAATCCTGCTTATGAATATGCTGAAATTAACCTCATACTTAGGCAAAATGATTATATTTCGGTTTCATTATTTGATATTATGGGTAATCAAATAATGAATGTGGCTGACGGCTTTTTCGGAGCAGGGAATCAAAATTTCAAAGTGGAAACCGATGAATTACCACAGGGACTTTACTATATTAATTTAAAAATCGGTAATGAAACTTTTGTAAAACCAATATTGATTGTTAAATAAATTAGTTTATTATTATAGATATTTTATGGAGAAATTATGAAATTACTTATTAATATTGCTATTCTGACTATACTGTCGTTAGCTATTTATTCATGCAATCCAACAGATGAACCGGATGTAATACCTGTTATAGAAATTAAAGCAGAGTTCGGTGACTGTCTTGAAAACAATATCAAGGTAGTCGATGATACGTTAGAAACGATTATCGAATATACTTATCAGGACAATGTTTTAAACATAAAGCATTTACAGGCAGGATTCAATTGCTGTTTCGATTATATTCTGGTGAGGATTGAGGTTAAAGACAATGTTATTTATATCAAGGAAAGAGATATAAATCCGAATTGTCATTGTTTGTGTTTGAGGGATATATATTATGAAATTGAGGATATTGCTCCCGGACAATATCAGGTAAGGGTGTCGGAGCCGTATTTACCTGAAAACGATGCTGAAATTATTTTCAATGTAGATTTGAAAGAATTCACAAGCGGTTCGGAGGGTTTTGTTAGAACAATGTATCCTTGGATACTTTAGATTTATGGGGTTGTGAATTTTGTTCATTTATTCACTTAGTACAACTTGGTATCTGACTGGTGTCATTACCGTTCAATATATACTCCTACAAGGTGATTTCTACACAGAATGACACCAGGGAGGTACGGAGTTGGTTATAGAAGATAGAAGATAGAAAATAGAAGATAGAATTTTTCGTGAAATAGCGAAACGTAAAACGTAAAACGAAAGAATTTCACGCGAAGGAGCAAAAAGTCAGAATCACAGATTTTCGCAGATTTTGGGATTTCGCTGATTTGTTATCGTGAAACAGCGAAACGTGAAATGCAAGAAGACAGAAGTCAGAAGTCAGAATTTTCGTGAAACGTAAAACGTGAAATGCAAGAAGACATCTCCCGTCCCCCCGTCTCAAGTCCACTAACGTCTATCAACTAACGATTGTTGACTTAAAACCAATATCTATATATCAAGTATAATCCAATGAGAATGAAAAGAATACCTGTAATCCTTTGTGCCCACCACTCGAATTTTTGCAATTGATTATAAACCTTGCCAACATAATTTGCACTGAAACTAATAATAACAGCAAAAACAAGAACCGGTAAAGCTGTACCAATACCATAAACGAATGGCAATAAAATTGCAGAATTAAATTTTATTGAAAGTGGAAGTAAGCTACCAAAGAATATACCCGCGGAAACAGGGCACAAAGATAAAGCAAAAATAAAACCGAGAAGCAAGCCACCCCAGACACCCGATTTTTCTGCTTTGGCACCAATTTTATCAGTTAGCTTTCCTCCAATGCTAAAATTAAATTTAATAATATTTATCAGAATCAATCCGACGTTGATTAACAAAGGACCTAAAATAATATTGATATATTTTTGGAGAAAACGAGCAATTTCGGGAATTGAAATTAGACTGTATATTATTGCCATTGAAAGAAGTGTATAGGCAAGCATCCTACCAAAAGTATACAGCAAACCTGTCAGTAAAATCGCAGGCACACTGCCTACTTTTTTGCTGACAAAAGAAATTGCCGCAATATTTGTTGCTAAAGGGCAAGGGCTAATTGAGGTTAAAATCCCTAACCACAATGCCACTAAAATACCT
Organism: uncultured Hyphomicrobiales bacterium; assembly: GCA_964511865.1. Lineage (GTDB taxonomy): Bacteria > Bacteroidota > Ignavibacteria > Kapaibacteriales > UBA2268 > ChocPot-Mid. Next base: position 2,101 of record CAZEHW010000209.1, read on the forward strand.
GAAGTGATAAATTCCATTATTTCTTCTTCAAATATTTATTAACTTCTTTTTTCACATAAGAAAAGAATTTATCCCTTTCGCCAACTGTTTCCCATATCTTCTGGCAGTCTTTCCATTCAACTTCTTTGTCATTTACATATCTCACCATAATCAATGCCTGGTTGTAAAGTTTGTATTTATCAACAAACCCTTCATTCTTTTTCTTATCAAAGTTAATAACCTGATAAATAACTTTAGCATCATCAACCTCTTTTTCAAAATATTGCTTGATTGCATCGGTAGTGTATTCCTCGATAGTCAAACAAGTCTGGCACCTGTTGTCTCCATGAAAATAATAAACCTTTACGTAATCCTTTGGTTTATTTGCTGATGTTAAAATTGAATTAATCAAACCTGCCGCTGATGCAAGAATAATTATTGCTGTAATAAATACTTTCTTATTCATTATTTTCTCTTTAAAATTAAACATACTTTCTAATTAAATTTTTGAATCGAAAGTTGACAATTATCTACTTAATAAAATTCAAAATATCTTTGACTGGTAATACCCTGCCTGTTGAAACAACCTTTCCGTCTAAAACAAGACCGGGTGTCATTAAAATACCATAACCTATGATTCTTTGAATATCAGTAACATATTCATAATCAAAATCACCACCGGCTTCGATCATTGCCTGCTTAACATTTTCGTCAAGCTTTTTGCATTTTGAACAACCGGGACCTAAAACTTTAATTTCTCTCATTTTTCATTTCTCCTAAAATATATGACCATAAATTAGCCCTGTTATTGTAGACATTACAACAACAAGAACCACATAAACACTTGTTTTCTTCCAACCAATTACGCTTTTTATTACCAACATATTAGGTAATGACAAAGCAGGACCTGCAAGCAATAAAGCCAATGCCGGACCTTTCGCCATACCACTGCCCATCAATCCTTGCAAAATAGGAATTTCCGTTAAAGTAGCAAAATACATAAATGCACCGACAACCGAAGCAAAAAAGTTAGAAAATATCGAATTGTCCCCAACAGCTGAACTTATCCAAGAAGAAGGAATAATTCCTTCATTTCCTGGTCTGCCTAAAGCAAAACCAGCAATTAAAACACCATAGAAAAGCAGAGGCATTATTTGTTTGGCAAAATCCCATGAAGCATTGAACCATGATTCGCCTTCACCTTCACTCGTTGATGTTGCATAGGATAACCCGACAATGGCGACAATAAATGCAATTATGGGTTGACTGTAAAAAATAATTCCAATTAAAATTACCGGAATAGATACTATTATCAATTTTTTCCTGTTTATATCGAACCAAAATATCAAAGTTAGAAGAAATCCGATTGAAAAAATTGCAGTCAGATACCATTTAATCGAATAAATGAAAGCCCAGACTGTCGCAGAACTATCGGGATTAGCCCAATTAGAGAAAACTAATATGGCAACCATAAGTCCAAAATATACTGCATTTTTCCATAGAGGACGAGTAACTTGCTCATCTGGCATTGCTATTTGACCATTTGCTTTTTCAAGTTCCTCCTTGCGAAAAATGAATTGCATTAGAATACCAATAATAATGCTGAAAACTATTGCACCAATTCCCCGGGCAAGCCCCATTTCTATTCCCAAGACATTTGCAGTAAGAACAACAGCCATTACATTAATTGCAGGACCTGAATATAAAAATGTTGTTGCTGGTCCCAATCCCGCTCCCATTTTGTAAATACCTGCAAAAAGAGGCAGCACTGTACAAGAGCAAACAGCAAGAATTCCACCTGAAACAGATGCGACACCATAAGACAGAACTTTATTCGCCTTCGCGCCCAAATATTTCATTACCGATTGCTGACTGATGAAAACACTGATAGCACCTGCTATAAAGAATGCAGGGATTAAGCAAAGTATCACATGTTCCTGAGAATACCATTTAGTTAAATATAATGCTTCAAAAACAGCATTATCAAATCTTGCGTTTCCTAATGGCAAATAGAAAAAGCCCAAAAAGACTATTCCAATCGCCAAGAGTATTTTCCATTCATTTTTCCATTCCATTTTATAAATCTTTCATTAAATCCTTAATTCGTTCAACTATTTTTTCTGTAGATGGTATCCCATCCAGATAAAACCTGCATGATAAGGATATTTCCTTTGGAACTTCCATACCCTCAAAATCTTCACCATTTATGAGCAAAGTCGGAGAACCCCTAAACTTGTGTATTACTGCAAGTTCCGGAGTGTCAATAATTTTTTCCGAATAAACGACATCATCTCCAAATTCCTTTATAGCACTTTTCACATTTGCAATCATTTTCGGTCCATTTGGACATCCGTGAAAATATTGAACAACTAAATCAATATTTTTCTCCATATTAAATCTTTAAAAGTTAAAATTCAAATAATCATTTCTTAATTATTTTCAAACCTTTTGTTTGTAAAAGGGAATCAATTTGTTCTTCAGGATAAAATCCGACATGCCTGTGAAATTCTTTTCCGTTTTTGTCCAGAAATACTTGGGTCGGTATAGCACTGATTTTATATTCTGCTCCCTTCGGTTTACCTTCTTCGGTCCAGACATCATGAAAAATAATTTCTAATTGCTCTCCATACTTCTCTTCAAGTGATTTCATAACCGGCTGCATCTTTTTGCAGGGAATACATCTTACAGAACCGAGTTCAACGAATGTAACAATTGGCTTTTTTGTTTTTTCCTTACACTGGAATTGGTTTATTAAAAATATTATTCCAAAAAATACCGATAATATAACTACAACTTTTTTCATAACACTCCATTTATTATTAATTAATTATTTTCAAACCTTTTGTTTGTAAAAGCGAATCTATCTCCACTTCGGGATAAAAACCTTCGTGCCGATGAAATTCCTTGCCTTTGTCATCAAAGAAAATTTGTGAAGGTATAACCTGAATATTGTATTTCTGTGCTTCAGCAAATTGTTTATAAACATCAATAAAAATTATTTCCAATTGCTCTTTACTATATTTTGATTTCAAGGAATCCATGACAGGTATCATATCCAGGCATTGCTCACATCTGTCGGAACCAAGCTCAACGAATGTAACCAATGCAGTCGGATTATCAATAACCGGTACAATTACATCTGTTTGTTGACAGGAATTGAGCAATAAAGTTAATAGTAATGCTAAGAAACATCTGAAAAATGTCATTCTGAACGAAACGAAGTGAAGTGAAGAATCCAGAAACCCCATGAATACTGGATTCCTCACTGCGTTCGGAATGACAATCTTTAAGTTTTCAATAATATTCAGAAGTATCTTTAAAATAATCTTCATTGCTCTGCTGATTTAATTTTCCATGATTTCCATATATGAACTAATTTTTTTACCTACAATTTTCTCTGCAATATCCAGTATATCGAAGATTCTTTTGTCTATTACTTTATAATTTACACGTAAACCTTCCTTCCATGAAACGATAATTCCTGCATTTTCCAAACTTTTTAAATGCCGCGAAAGGTTCGACTGCTCAAGTCCAAGCAATGGACCAAGCTCACAATTACACATAACTTCCTTTCGCAAGGATTTTATAATTTTTATCCTGTTTGGATGACAAATAGCAGAAAGAATTTCTGCTTGCATATCTTCTTTTGTTTTCTTCATATATTTAGTTTCCTTTATGACATATTTACTATATGAGCATAAACTCATAAACTAAAATAGGAAAATTTATTACATTATCAAATATTTTTGATGAATTTTTATTTTCGTTATACCAATTTAATAAGTTTCAACTGTTGACTACCGACTGTCGACTATTGACTACCGACTGTCGACTATTGACTACCGACTGTCGACTTTTTTCGTATTTTTGAAAATGATTGAAATGAAAATAATAACAAACAGCGAGCAGGAAACTATTGAAGCTGGATTTAACTTCGCTAAACAGCTTAAAATTTCAGATATAGTATTGCTTCACGGTGGTTTAGGTGCCGGGAAAACTGAATTTTGTAAAGGAATTTGTCAGTTTTTTGAAGTGGAAGGTACCGTAACCAGCCCGACATTTACAATTATTAATCAGTATTATGCTATTCAGGATGATTTTGATTTTACAATCT
>CAZEHW010000210.1:0-6110 GCA_964511865.1 uncultured Hyphomicrobiales bacterium
TTGGGTCGTTATCAAATCCTGCAAGAGACACGTCCCAGGGCCAGTTATAACCTTCACGTGAATAACCAAGCACACTAACGCCAAACTGGTCAAGAGTGCCTGTGCCATTTAATGAGGAAACTGCCCGGCTGCCACAGATAAGTACATTCAAACCATTAGTAATGGCATCATTAACATTTGCCACATCTGCAGTTGTCATCGCAGAAATACTGCCTGTATTAAAAATCATGAATTTTTTCGTAAAGTTTTCCTTAAGTAGTTCATAATCTTCACCGGGCATTGAAACAAAATTAGTATATCCTGCCAAATTCAGGTCAGGAATTATAGAATAATCAGATTCGCCCGCATTAAGAATCTCAAAATTCTCTATCTCTTTTGAATAACATTGTATTGTCCCTCTTCCTTTGAAAGAATCAGGATTTCCTTTGGTTGATATTTCAATTTCAGCATCTCCCACACCTAAAGTTGCACCGGGTGTGATATTTAATTCAATATCTGTATCTGTTCCTGCGGCTAAAGTAACGTCAATATTTTTTATATCAGTTCCCGAAACTGAAGTGGTTTCATCACCAATGACCACACTTGCAGTCCAATCTGATGGGGTTCTCTCAGTATTATTTAGCTTAAGATTATAAGTCTTTTCTGTTTCTGTAATATTTTTTAAATTAAAATTCTTTTGAAATGATGTTCCCGTTGCCGCAACTCCAAGCTTTTCTCCGGATGATGTCATCTGCATTTCAGGCTCACCCTGAATACCGTAACAGCAATTTAAAATTTCTTTATTTGAACTTTCATCTATTTGTATTAATCCAATAAAATGCAAATCTTTTATTTTAAAATTTTCCGGAATATCATAAATAAAATCGTATATATATACTTCACCTTCAGGAGCAGGTTTTGGAATATCTCCAATACCCCATCCACCGCCAAGCATTGTCCTGACAACTTTCATATGCTGATAACCTCGTATCTTTTTTGGAAGGTCGTAATAAGGATGTTCGGTTCCACCGGCTGGGGTTGCTTGCTCATGGGAATAGTAATTTGACTGGTCCCAACCTGTGCTGTCACCGGACAAACTATCTTCAATCACATATACATTGAATTTTAAAGTATTATTAACAGTTTCAAGCATCGTACAATACACAGTTGCATAAAGCTGTCTTGTTTCCTCATTAATAGAATAAGCAAGTTGCACATCTACTTTTGGACTTTCCAGAATTAATGATTCACAAAGTGCCTTCCAATTTGTACGGTTTTGTCCGTATTTATTATCAAATTTCTTTCTGCTAATAACACCGTTAGGATAACTGGTGATACTCAGTGGACCGCTAATTACAGAAACTTCCGGTATTTGCATGCTGTCTCCACTATGCAATTTCACACCAATTACCTGCTCAGGGTATGCTTCAATTATGGAATCCATTTTGACGGTTCCGTCAACACAAAAGCCGCACCAAGCACCTGTGAATTGTTCAAGTAAAATATTTTTACGTTGTGCAGATGTATTAGTTGTAAATATCGAAAAAATTGCGAAAACAATTAAACTTAGTAAAAACTTTTTCATAAGGTTTTCCTCCTTATTAATTAATAAATTATTTCTATTTTATTTTATTTTCTTAAAATAAGGAATATTAAAGATTTTGTCAAGTTTTTTTTCTGTGAAATCTTTCCTGAAATTTTATATTGAATAGTGCAGAATAAAATATTGGAATTTATCCCGTCAGTGACGGTTCCTTCAATTAAATGTCATCCTGAGCTTGTCGAAGGATGAAAACAGTAGTTATCAACGGTTAATTGGGAAGAGGATGCTTTAGTAATATGTTATGACTATCCTTTGACTTTTTTTCTTCTTCCAATTTTCGCTTTTTCTCTTCAGCGGCTTGTTTTTTTCTTCTTTCAACGTTATAATTTTTAGTTTTAATCAGATTAACATGAGGACGGATAATTCCCTTAGCTCTTAAAGTATCTTCAGCATGAATATATCTTTTCATCCCTCCCGGCAGATTCCATCTTGAACCTTCAGGTATTTGACACATTGGTATCAAAGCCCAATCTACAGCCATTGGGTCTTTGGGCAGTTCAAGTATTGTATCTTTATTCGATTTAAGTTCTAACCAAGGTCCGCCTCTTTTACGTGAAAAGTCAAAATAATCAATTATTATAACAGGAGTACCGGAAAATCGAATGACTTTCCTGTTTTCATCTAATCTAAATCCTCTCGCCCAGTAAAAAAGCCATTTCGAATCATCCAGGAATTGTCTGCAACAGGAGTGGGAAACAGGTCTTCCAGGCATTGCAAACTGATGAAAAGCGTTGCCGGCATTAACATGGAAATTGAAATTATAGGGCATAATCCAGTTACTGTCAAGCGATGAGCGGTGTTCTCTTTCTTTCCAAGCCATGGAATATCTTCCGGGATATGTTTGAGTGGTCTCCTTACCTGTATTTGTTGCCGCAAACCTTACAAGTTTCCCATATTCATAGCAGGCATATGCCTGAAAAGCATTTGAGACTATAATGATTTTTGGTATATCTCTGGCTTCCCAATAAAAGGCAGGGAAGATTGAATAAGCTCTTTGGTCTGATATAAATGTATCCGGTATTACAAGTTTTTCTCCGGGACGAAGATAGATTAATTCCTCTCTGTGAAGTGTCCTGAATGTTTTATTTTTTGCCCAGTTGTTTCCGTCATACAGATATTCATGGTAAATCTCATTTCTATGGTCTTTATCACGAATCATAGAATGATTATACCTGATAAAAGGGAATGTATCATGTCTTGCAATAGCTTCTGCCCTAAGCATTTCGTCTGCCTGTTCAAAAGTTAAGGTATCAGCTTCAATTGATTCATAGCTGTTTTCAAACAAATCACAAGCTGTGAACAATAACATATTGGACAGAAGCAAAACCGTCAATGACGGAATTGAAATAACAAATATATAAAATGGATTATATCCCGTTTTAATCATCACACTTTCAAAAAAATAAATACAAAAATATCAATTATTTGATATATAGCAATTATTATGCTAATTTTTTTCTTTACGTGAAGCATGAAACAGTGAAACGTGAAACAATTTTCTATTAACCATAAGCGGATAACCGCCAATAAAACTCCCGACAATTTTATTAAAATCATTTTGTTTATTTTTGTAACTTAGAAATTTACAGAAATGGAAAAGCAATGATTAAAAAATGGGATACAATTAGTGAACGCTTAGTTGGCAACTTCAAAATATTCGATTTGTCCTGGATTAAACGCAGACACCCCGATAGCCACAAAGAGAGCGAGTTTGTTGTCTTGAAATCACCGCAATGGGTTAATCTTATACCTATTACGGAGCAGGGAAATGTCGTTTTGATTGAACAATACCGGCATGGAACCGACGAAATTACTCTTGAAGTTCCCGGAGGTCTGGTTGAAAAAGGAGAGGATCCAAGAATTGCCGGAGAGAGAGAATGTTTAGAGGAAACGGGTTATTCAGGTAAAGAAAATGCTGTTTTGTTGGGTGAAAATATTCCTAATCCTGCATTCTTGACTAACACCTGTCATTCTTATGTATGGTTTGACTGCAAAAAAATATCTGAGCAAAAACTTGATGGTCATGAAGATATAAAAGTGATTGAAGTCCCTATGGCAGATATTAAAGATATGATACTTAAAGGCAAGATAAAACATTCATTAGTTCTGACAGCATTTTTCTTTTATTTTTTACAGTATTCAGATGTTAAATAATTTCTGTATATTACATATTTTATTTGTAACAAGATTAAAGATTTTATGGGCAAAATAATAGCAGTAGCAAATCAAAAGGGTGGAGTAGGTAAAACGACAACAGCGGTAAATTTATCGGCTTCATTAGCCGCCGCAGAAAACTCTGTATTGTTGGTAGATATTGACCCTCAGGCAAATACTTCCAACGGAGTTGGTATAGATTCGAGAAACCTTAATAATACCATTTATGAAGTTTTGGTAAATGGATTGGAACCGGAAAAGGCGATTATGGATACTTTAATGCCATTTTTGTCACTACTTCCTTCACATATCAATTTAGTAGGTGCCGAAATTGAAATGGTAACCAAACCTGACAGGGAACTGGTTTTAAAGAGCATCCTTGAGCATTTAAAAAGTAAGTACAAATATATTATCATTGATTGTCCTCCTTCACTTGGCTTGTTAACATTAAATGCTCTTTCTGCCGCTGATTCTGTTTTAATACCTGTCCAATGTGAATATTATGCCCTCGAGGGTTTAGGACAGCTATTAAATACTATTTCAATTGTCAGATATAGATTAAATCCGAAACTTACAATTGAAGGTGTTCTGTTGACGATGTATGATTCCAGACTTCGACTATCTAATCAGGTGGTTGAAGAAGTACGTAAGCATTTTGACAATCGGGTATTCAATACTGTTATTAGCAGGAATGTTAGAATTTCGGAAGCTCCAAGTCATGGGAAACCTGTTCTGTTGTACGATGCGCTTTGCTCAGGTTCAAAAAATTATCTTGATTTAGCGACTGAAATAATATTAAGAAACCCGGAAATATAGTTTGTAAAAACTTGATAATTTGTTATGATTTGTTTTTTCTGAGATGTTGAGTTTAATATCACGAGAATTTTAATGACCAAAAAAGATAAGAAAGAAATAGTAGTGCAACAGGAAGTTGAGCATAAAGAATCTAAGCCGAAAAAACAGGTTTTAGGAAAAGGACTTGGTGCATTATTACCTAATATTGAGTTTTCCGACAAGGGATTTAAATTTAAACCCGATGAAAGCGATAATATTGATCATGATAATTTCGCTATGATCGAAATATCAAAGATTTCCCGCAATCCTTATCAGCCCCGCAGTGACTTTGATGAACAGGCATTAGATGATTTAAAGAATTCTATTATCGAAAGTGGTGTTATCACTGCCATATCTGTCAGACGTGCTGTCAACGGTTACGAATTAATACATGGAGAAAGACGTCTCAGAGCTTGTATATTAGCAGGTCTCACGAAAATCCCGGCTTATATATTAGAAGTAAAATCAGATGTTGAAATGCTTACTCTTGCTCTCATAGAAAATGTACAAAGAGCAGATTTAAATCCAATCGAAGCGGCAAACGGATATCAAAGATTGATAGAGGAGTGTAATCTCACTCAGGAACAAGTTGCCCAAAAAATTGGCAAAGACAGGTCAACAATAACAAATTTTCTTAGGTTATTAAAACTTCCTCAAAAAATCCAGACAAGCTTGAGAAATCGTGAAATTACAACAGGTCATGCACGTTCTTTGTTATCACTCAATGAGTCAAAACTAATGATGACAATCTGGAATGAAATTTTGAACAATGACCTATCAGTTAGAGCGACAGAAAATCTTGTGAAAAAAGTTATGGCTGATAAACTCTCAGGAAAGAACAAGCCGGAAGACAAAGATGATGGAGTAAAAGACGGTAAATCTCATGTTAGTTATGAAACTGCACTGGTTCTTCGTGATTACGAAAAGAAATTACGACATATTTTTGGAACACAAGTAAAAATATCAACTAAATCTAATGAAAGCGGATACATACAGCTTGATTTCTTTTCTAAGGATGATTTTGAAAGAATTTTGGAATTACTAACCTATGTTGAAACAAAAATTGGTTAAAAGTCAATAGTGTAAATGAAACGAGGGAATTTAATGATTGATAACTTAGTTCTTAAAAATACTTGTCAAATAAGAGTCCGATATGCTGAAACAGATAAAATGGGAATTGTTTACAATGGTAATTATCTGACGTATTTTGAAGTGGCAAGAGTGGAGTTGATGAGAAAAACCGGACTGCCATATCCCGATTTTGAAAAAGCAGGGTATCAACTGCCGTTGGTGGAATCACATGTAAATTATAAGACATCTGCTTTTTTCGATGATTTACTTAATATTGAATCTATATTGAATTTTGAAATGAAGCCGGTTTTGAAAATTAATTATAATATTTTTCGGGATAATACGACAATTGCAACAGGATATACTGTGCATAGCTATTATAATTACTTATTGAAGAAGCCGGTACGTCCACCAAAAATTTTTATAGACGCTATTATTGAAGCAAATAGTCAAAATAATGGGAGTAATT
>CAZEHW010000211.1:0-6035 GCA_964511865.1 uncultured Hyphomicrobiales bacterium
GAATTGGAAAAGTATTATCATCGAAAGACATCATAACCTTTTTCTTGAAACCTGTATAATCACCATTACTATAAGGTTCCTTAGAAATTAATTTATATTCTTTAAACATTTTACTATTGGAATCGGAATTAACTTCCCAAAAATTTAAAATTTCATCAACCGTACCAACATCATATTGTTCTTTCATATTACTGTCAGTAGCTATTCGAACACCAACAATATAATGATTATTGATATTGCCAATAGAATCTCTGCTGATAACCATTATCTCCCCTTTCGGCATTGTATCCTTCACAACAAACCAATCATCAGGCATATCAATTGATATTTGATTTTTCAGACATGAAAATTGTTTAAATTTTATTTTCTTGAACTCTGGCAGGTCATTAATCCCGGTTTGAATTTCTGCCATTGTCAATCTATCATTTTCAGCCAGGTCATTCATGCCGTTTTTTTCATAGGCAATAGCTCTGTTATTTAAAGCATCAAGGTCATTTGGACTTAATTTCAGCAATTCTGTAAAATCAGAAATTGCTTCTTTATACTTACCACTTTTATAAAAAGAATTTGCCCTGTTATAATATGTTTTACCATTCTTTAATCCTAATTCAAGACATTTTGTAAAATCTGCAATACTCTCATCATATTTTTTGGTAACATAAAATAAAGTACCACGAATAAAATAATTTTCAGGGTTTTTTGAATCTAAAGAAACTACTTTATTTAAACAAACAAGTCCGTTGTCGTAGTCTTCCTCGGCAAGATATGCACTGCCCAAATTCAAATATGCCTGAGAAAAAGTTGAGTCAAGTTCCACGGCTTTTTTAAAGTCTTCAATAGCATCTAAAACACTCTGTGCATAACTTCTGCTTAAACCCCTATAATTATATACATCAGGATTGGTAGAATCTAAGTTTATATATGATGTGAAATCTTTTTCTGATTCCTGTGCATCCTGGATATAAAGAAAAGCAATACCCCGCATATAATAAGCTTCTTTCATATCAGGTTTTATTTTGATGGCTTCAGAAAAATATTTTATCGCTTCCTCATGATTTTTATTGTAAAAAGCTTTTTCTCCTTTAGCAAACCATACTTCTTCCTGTGAAAAAACAGTATTTGCAACAAAGAATAACAATAACGTTAAAATATATTTTAATTTCAATTTCATAATTTCTCCAATAAAAAAATATTTATATAAAACGTAAAATATCATTATTAATTGCTTTTTATGCTTTTTTCAGATTTTTTTCTGTCCATCCAACTTTCCAAACCTTTAAAATTTCTACTTTAAACTTTTAAACTGGCTTCAGTACCGCCTGCTTCATTGACAAGTTTATTCTTTTCAGATTGGCATTGACTTCCAATACAAGCACCTTGACAATTTTCCCTACACTTACTACTTCAGACGGATGCTTTACAAACCTGTTGGCTAATTCTGATATGTGAACAAGACCATCCTGATGAACTCCTATATCAACAAATGCACCGAAATTTGTTACATTTGTTACTACTCCTTCCAATTGCATACCAATCCTTAAATCACTAATTTCTTTAATACCACTCTCGAATTTTGCATACTTGAATTCTTCACGAGGGTCTCTGCCGGGCTTTCTTAGTTCTTCCATAATATCTGTTAAGGTTGGAAGCCCGATATTATCGGTAACATATTTTTTCAAATCATTCTCAGAAAGCTTTAAAGGAATGTCGGATATTTTATCTTTGGAAAGCTCCATATCTTTAATAATTTTTTCAATAATATGATAGCTTTCCGGATGAACTGCTGTATTGTCGAGAATATTCTCGCCATTTCTAATTCGCAAAAAACCTGCTGATTGTTCAAATGCTTTTGAACCGAACATTTTAACTTTCATTAGTTGTTTCCTGCTCGAAAAAGCACCATTTTCATTTCGCCATACAATTATATTTTTTGCAATAGTCGGACTTATTCCTGAAACGTGTGTCAATAATTCTTTTGAGGCAGTATTTAAATCAACACCGACATAGTTTACACAACTTTCCACTGTCTCCTCGAGGTTTTTCTTCAATAGTTTTTGGTCAACGTCGTGCTGATATTGTCCGACACCAATTGACTTAGGGTCAATTTTAACTAATTCAGCCAATGGGTCTTGTAGCCTTCTTCCTATACTAATTGAACCTCTTACGGTCAAATCCAACTCGGGAAATTCTTCCTGAGCAACGGGAGAAGCTGAATATATGGAGGCACCGGATTCATTTACAATTACCTTCACTGGTTTTTCATCCAAACTTTCAATCACAGATGCTATCACTTCGTCTGTTTCCCTTGAAGCAGTACCATTGCCAATCGCAATCAATTCTATTTTATATTTATTGATTAAGTTCTCAATAGTCTTTTTTGCATTTGTAATTCCATTTTCAGTAAGAATATTTATATTTGTATATTCAATGAATTTTCCGGTATTGTCAAGTACAACAACTTTACAGCCCGTTCTAAAACCCGGGTCAATTCCGATAATTGGTTTCATTCCTGCTGGAGATGTCAATAAAAGATTTCTAAGATTTTTCTCAAAAACTTTAATGGATTCTTCATCGGCAATTTTCTTCATTGCCAATCGAACGTCAGTTATTAAGGAAGTCTTCATTAATCTGTTAAAAGCATCTTTAATTGTATTACGATATAACTCTACGATGTTAAATTTGTCAGCAAGAAGCGTGAATCTTTCCAGATATTGAAGCACATAATCCTCGTCAAATTTCAAATCCAAGAGAATTATTTTTTCACTCTCCCCTCTTCTTAATGCAAGCATATTGTGAGGTTTGATGTCAGACACAGGTGATTCAAAACTTCGGTACATTTCATATTTGGTTGTACCAACTTCAAATTCATCTTTGATTTTCGAAACAAATATTCCTTCCTTTTGAAAATAATTTCGAATCCAAGCCCTGAGTTCGGCTCTTTCTGAAATTTCTTCGGCAATAATATCTGAAGCTCCTTGAACTGCATCTTCTATTGTTAAAACTCCAAGCTCATCAGATAAGTATTTTTTACTTTCTGTTTCCAAATCAATATCATCATAGTTTGGTCTGTTGTGTTCTTTGATATATACTGCTAAAGGTTCTAAACCTTTTTCTTTGGCAATTGTTGCCCTTGTTCTCTTTTTGGGCTTATATGGTAAGTACAAATCTTCGAGTTCATTTTTCTTTAAGCAATCTTCAATTTTTGCTTTCAACTCATCGGTAAGTTTACCCTGTTCTTCGATTGATTTCAAAATGGTTAGTTTTCTTTCTTCAAGTTCAGTAAGATACTCAAACCTGTCGAATATGTCCCTGATTTGCATTTCGTCTAATTCACCGGTAGCTTCCTTACGGTACCTTGCAATAAAAGGAATCGTCGAACCATCGGCTTTAAGCTTCAAAGTGTTTTCCACCTGCCAAAGTTTGACAGACAGTTCGTTAGAAATTATTGAGTTAATATTAATCATTTTCTTTTCAAATTATTATAAAAATTTAAGCAAGCAAAAATACGATATTTGTAGGGAATAAGGAAATGAGTGAATGCCTTTCATTCCCGATAAAAATAATCGTTTATTCAACATCCATTTCTAACTTAATTTCTATATGTATTAAGAAATAATTTTAATTATACTGAAAACTTCTTCAATTTTCGACGAAATATGTAATTATACTGAAAACTTCAAAAAGTCTTTAAGGAAAGAGAGCAAAAACGGCTTTATTACGATCCGGCTTCTGATTATGCAGGCAATGCCTACCCATGGCTTTATTATCAATTGGGTTTGGATAACAAACAGCATACCGTTTATCATGGTGTACAATTATCAGATAATACGATTATCGGTAGGGATACTAATCAATCTGCTTCAAATCCTTTTGATTGTAGCATTTTTATCTATCCATCAGAATATAATTCATTTGGGGCAGGTTCGTCTCCATTGATAAAATATAGGATGGATAATAATGGTAATTGGAGAAAAGATTTTATGTTTTATGACCATTTAGGTTCAGTCAGGGTTGTTTTGAGGGATACAAGCGAAGAAGATTTTTTAAGTTATTATATTTTGGATCAATATGATTATGAGCCATTTGGTGAAGTATTATTCCATAATAACGGATTACGCAGCAGGAATACCTTTATAGGAAAGGAAAAGGATTGGGAAACAATGATTGAAAACTATCGAGGAAGCTTGGCAGACCACGGCGTCCGCAAATACGAAGACTTCTCTGGTCGTTTTACTTCGCCTGACCCGCTTTGGGAGAAGTACTACGGGTGGTCACCGTATCATTATTGCAGGAATAATCCTTTGAATTTAATTGATCCTAATGGTATGTTTGAGAGTAATACAACTGGAAATGCTAGGGTATTTTCTGATAAAAACGGGGATAAATATATCAAACCCGATCTTGATAAAAATATAAAAATTGAAGTAACTACTTCTACTATGAATTGTGTGGGTTTTGCAATGGCTTATTGTAATACTGAAGTAAAGAATTGGGATGCTAATGACAGCAAATCGAATGATAAATTTTATACATACAATATTGACCCAAGTAATGCCAAATATGCAGCAAAAGCCGATGGTTATAAGAATGAAACCACTTTGATAGATGATAGAAAGGATATAGATAATAGCTCAAAAGTAAAAAATGGGGATTTAATATTTTACTATAAAGGTAATTCTGTTACTCATGCTTCTCGAGTATCAGAAGTAAAAAAGGATGGTACTATTATGGTTGTTGAAGTTGAAGAATCTGGGAGACAATCAAAATCTAGAGAAGTACCTCTTCGAAAATCAATTGATGATATAACGGGTTCAATAACTAAAACTACTTTCCAAAGAAAATAATGATTTACTTGATGAAATTATCGAAATATATTTATAGGGTAATAATTCCTTTTTTATTCATTATTTCATGCAATAATAATAACTACTATGAGAAATTATATATTGTTAATCAAGATAATTTTTTTGGCATTATTGATTGTAACAATAATATTATTGAACCATTTATATATAAAGCAATTAAACATATCAAAGGGAATTATTTTTTATTTAAAAAAGATACACTACTGTTCATTAAAAATCTGAATAATGATAAAATTGTCGATAGCGCTTTTTCAGAAATATCATTTTTAAATGGTTTCACAAATTTACTAGCCCTTCATCGAAAAGATAGTCTTTTTTTCTATGATCAAGATATGAAACTAAAATTCAAGAAATTTGCAAGTGAGGCTTATTTTTTAAATAATAAAATGATTTTAATTAAAAGAAATATGAAATACTCTCTAGTAAATTTAAATGGAGAATTTTTAATAAATTCATGGTATAATGATATTTTTCAATTTACTAATGAGAATGCAGCTTTAAGGATGCAATTAAAATCAGGAGGCAGATTAAGCACATTATATTATCCAGATAAAAATTATATTTGGTCATACCATAAAGAAATTATTTTAGTTAAACAGAATGAGAAGTATGGATTTCTTGATCTTAACGGTAATGAGATTGTATCACCTCAATATGATTGGATCTGGGATTTTTCAGACAGTCTTTTAGTTGTGAAAAACAATAATAAATGGGGATTTATTGATACAAAAGGTAAGATTATTATCGAGATAAAATATGATCAAATTGGTGAATTTAATACAAAAATATTCGATAATACAATTGGAATGAAATATGGATGGACGGAAATCCGTCAACTTGAATCTTTTCAAAATGAATATAATACAAAAAAGGGATTCTCAGAAAATGTTATAAGGGTAAAACTTAACAATCTCTGGGGATTTATCGATCAAAAAGGACGTGAAATAATAGCTCCTAAATATATAGATGCAAAAAATTTCTCTTCTGGATTAGCAGCAGTAAAAAAAATTAATAAATGGGGATTTATTGATAAATCTGATATAAATATAATACCATTTATTTATAAAGATGTAACTAATTTCATAGGAGAAATATCTTTCGTTAATAACGAAAATAAATGGATGATGATAAATAAATCAGGTAGTATTGTATCTATTCAAAAATATGATA
>CAZEHW010000212.1:0-6023 GCA_964511865.1 uncultured Hyphomicrobiales bacterium
CCATCATCCCCCCGTCTTGGCCTTCTATCATCTGATTTGAATTTTCCATCATCCTGTCTTGGTCTTCTATCGTCAGATTTGAATTTTCCATCATCAGTTCGGTTTCTCCTAAAGTCCGGACGACCTCTTCTATCGCCTGGTCTGCCTCTTCTATCATCTGGTCGACCTCTCCTGCCGTCTGATCTTCCTCTGTTATCGTCAGAGCGATTAGGTCTGTCATAACTTCTTGAGTTTCTATCTAATTCTCTTTCGGTATAACTTTCTCTTCTTATTTCGGTTTCAATCTCCCATTGTTTACTTATACTTCCGTCTCCCGGAAGACCTTCGAAAACAACAATAAATTCACCTTTAAATCTTTTTTCGGAAAATCTTTCATATAGCTCGGAAAATGTACCATAATGGTGTGTTTCGAAAGGCATGGTCAAATTACAACCAATATACGCTTTTCTGTATGGCATTATTTCTTTTGCAGCTTCAAGAAAGGGCATTATCCTATATGGTGTTTCCAGCAAAGCAACAGTTCTTCTTTCTTTACTAAAATTCCGTAATTGAACTATTCTCTCCTCCTTATTTCTACTTAAAAACCCGCCAAATAGAAATTCTGTTATAAAGAAGCCGCTTCTAACAATACCTGCCATTAAACTTGATGCTCCCGGAACGACGCTGATTTCTATATTTCTATTGATAGCTGATTTAACCAATTGGAAGCCCGGATCGGCAAAAACAGGAGTTCCACAATCAGATATTAAAGCATAACGTTTTCCATTTTCCAACTCCATTATAAGTTCTAAAGTCCGTTCTTCTTCGTTTTGTTCATTGAGAAGTTCAATCTCCTTATGAATATTATACTGCCTGAGAATTCTTGCACCTTCTTTTCCTTCCTCGCATATCACTTTATCACAGTTCTTGAGGATTTTTATAGCTCTTAGAGTAATGTCGTCCCAATTCCCTATGGGAGTTGAAACAATAAAAAGTACACCTTTTTTCTCAGTTATTTCGTCACTATTTGTTTCCAATTTATTTTCTTTAAATTATTGATAAATATTATATTACAAAAATACATAAATATATTTGAAGGTTTCAAGGTTTTGTAGAGTTATCAGATAGAAATGTAGAATATTTAAAAATTATTTTAAATTTTATTTTACAAACGTTATAATGTTTGATATTGATTGCCGGCTGTTTGAAATACGTAAAATATACAGTCCTGTATAAATATTATCAGGTTTTATTTTAATTGAGTTAATTCCAGTATGGGTATTATATACAGATGAATATACCTGATTTCCGAGAAAGTCGGTTAACTGAATATTTACTTTTCCAGATTCTGATGAAAATGTAACGTTTATATCATCATTTGCGGGATTTGGATAAATTATGAGACCTTTTGATTTTGAGTATATTTCATTTTCGACAGATAATGAATTCAAATATTCATAAGCACCAATATCTAAATTATCTTGTTGTAAGCGAATGTCCCAGTCAGCAGTATCTTTGTAAATTAGAGTTGGCTTTAAACTAAGTCCCAAAGCAACTTGACTTAAAGCAATACCTGTATCAAGAGCAGGACTATCTTTTGTCAGATTATAATCATTTGCGTCAACATCAACAAACATTGGAGATCTATAATCATTATCAACGAGATTATATGCTGTATCCAATGAAGCCGGTGTACCAATAATGAAACCACCTGTCTTTGCACCAACAAAAATATTGTTTTTCATAAACAATGTATCAATATCTGCAACCTGAATAAAACTCCCTTTACTTTTTTTATTAACAATCGTATTACTGCAAATCCAAAGATTGTGTGGTCCGGGATTTACTAATCCTTCCAAACCAAAGCCAATAATGTTTGAGTTAGATGAGTTTTCTCCTTGCTCAATTATATTCCCTAAAATAATTGCTGTTCCGCCATTAGGTAAATCAATATTTCTGCTGTCAATGGAATTCAAATTAGATATTCGGTTGTACAAGATGAAATTGTTGCTAGCCCTGCTTTTAAATTCGTGACCTTCTGCAATTGCATCCTGAGAAAAATTATAACGGAAAATTAAGGTATCGATATGATTTATGTAAATATTATGCTGGTAACCGGGATTTTCAGGACTTCCATTACCAAAGAATTTGCAATGTTCAACTAATATTTTACAATCAGCTATAGTTCCTCCTTGTAATATTCCCATTTCATTTCCCCAAAAAATGCATCTTCTTACAATGAGATTTGAGCCTTCCTGACGAATTCCGGCACCATTTCTACTTTGTACTTTTGCATTTTGAAATTCAATATTTTCAACTATGGTATTATTACCGCGTATTACAAAGATACCTTTACCGTTTGAATTATCATTAGCAATAGTAGAGCCGGCTTTTAATATAGGTTTACCATTAATTCCTCTTATGAGTAAATTATTTTTTGACCATGTAACCTGTTTGTCGTTTTCATAAAGTCCAACTTCAATATCAATAGTATCGGAGTCTGAAATTAATGAACTAATTTCACTGCATAATTTATATTCCCCATCATTACTAATTGTCCATATTTTTGCAACAGAACTTGTTGTAAGTAGCAGACAAGAAAAGGCTATTGTTAAGTAAACTTTCATGTATTCTTCCTAATCTTTCAAAATTCTGTATTCCTGAATTTCTTTTCGAAACTGTCAATGACAGAAATTGTATCCGGAAAACAGCAATTAATTAATCAAAGTAAAAATCCTTGACCAACGAACCGAAATTATTTTGTCTATAATCTTAGAAAACGGAAGATTAGTATCCCATGACCAATAAACAATTATTGGTGTACCAACAACATTATCGTAAGGAATGAATCCCCAATAACGGCTATCATCACTATTGTCACGGTTGTCGCCCATACCGAAGCAGTAATCTCTTTTGATTTTATAGCTTCTGACAATCTTATTGTCAATGTAAACATTCTGACCGAATTTTGTAACTTCGTGACCTTCCTTTTGAATAAAAACTACCCACTCCCAATAATTCTCAGCAGAAAGATTTATAACATCTCCTTTTTTAGGTATTCTGATTGGTCCATAATTATCTCCGGTGAAACCCCGACCGAATGGGAAAGTCCTCATACTGTCATCGTTCATAATAGGTCTTAAAAACTTGACGTGCTTTGGCAGGGGCATTTCTTTGCCATTAACAAATATTCTTTTATTAATAATTTGTAAAGTATCTCCGGCAGTTGCAACACAACGTTTCAGGAAATACTGAAATTCTGCAGGTTCCACTTCGTCTCTGTTCCCGGGATAAATAAATACTATAACATCACCTACTTCCGGATCTTTCACTCCCGGAAATTTGTAATAGGGTAAGGGTATATTAAAGAAAGGAATTACCTGAGGAGTAGAAGGACCATACACAAATTTATTCACGAATAAAAAATCACCGGTCATAACTGTGTTTTCCATCGAACCTGTAGGAACAACGAAACTGGCAATTGCCAAGCCATTAATTATCATAACAACAACAATTGCACCTAAGATAGTTTTTATCCATGAAATTGCAATTTCAGAGAAAGTTTCAGGTTTTTTTCTACTTTCTTTTTTTGCTTTTCGCCAATCTAAATATTTCCTAAAAAGGTTAGTTTCTTCATTATTTGTCATCAATTTCCCTAATCAATAATATACAAAATAAAATAATAATTGTCTGCTCTACTAAATAAATACGTTCAACTTAAAATTTTGTTTCTAATTAATCTTCTAAGCTTAAAACAGCAAGAAAAGCTTCTTGAGGGATTTCAATTTTCCCAACCTGTTTCATTCTTTTCTTACCGGCTTTTTGTTTTTCGAGTAATTTTCTTTTTCTTGAAATATCTCCGCCATAACATTTAGCAGTAACATCCTTTCTAAGTGCTTTGACGTTTGTTCTTGAAATAATTTTAGAACCAATAGCGGATTGAATTGCTACTTCATACATTTGTCTAGGAATTAGTTCTTTTAACTTTGAACATAATTTTCTGCCCCAATCATTTGATTTACTACGATGCACAATTGAAGAAAGAGCATCAAGTTTCTCACCATTAATCAAAACATCCAATTTAACAAGGTCTTCACTTCTGTATTCTATGAATTCATAATCTAATGATGCATAACCACGTGAAACAGATTTTAATTTATCATAAAAATCAAATACAACCTCGGAAAGTGGTAATTCAAATCTAATATCAACTCTGTCGGGAGATAAGTAATTCTGGTTTTTAAGAACACCTCTTCGGTCAATGCAAAGTTTAAGAATAGCACCAATAAACTCAGGTGGTGTTAAAATATCAGCTTTAATAAATGGTTCCTGAACTTCGTACCCTGTGCCGCCATCAGGGAGTTGCGCAGGATTATCTATAAAAGATTCTTCACCTTTTGTGCTAAGTAGTCTATACATTACATTAGGGACAGTATTAACGATATTTTGGTCGAACTCGCGTTCCAAACGTTCCTGAACAATTTCCATGTGAAGCAAACCCAAAAATCCGCAACGAAACCCGAATCCCAAAGCTGTAGATGTTTCAGGTTCATAAGTAATAGATGAATCATTTAAACCAAGCTTTGCTAAAGATTCTCTCAAAGATTCAAAATCTTCGGCATCCGATGGGTAAATGCCACTGAATACCATGGGTTTAACTACTTTGAAACCGGCGATAGCAGAACCACAGGGTTTATTATAATGAGTAATCGTGTCTCCTACTTTTGTATCCTGCAGATTTCTTATGCTCGCTGTAAAGTATCCAACCTGCCCGGCTGATAGTTCTTTGGTACGATGGCGTTTCATAAGTAAAATTCCAACTTCTTCAATTTCATAAGTCATGCCTGTAACCATGAAGAGAATTTTATCTTTTTCTTTGATGGTACCGTCGAATACTCTAAAATTTACAACAACACCACGATATGGGTCAAACAGTGAATCATAAATCAGGGCTCTTAATGGTGCTTCCGGGTTACCCTTTGGAGCAGGGATTTTTTGAACAATTGCTTCCAGTAATTCAGGAACACCTGTCCCCTGTTTTGCAGAGACATAATACAATTCTTCTTCGTTACACCCCGTCAAATCCATTAGCTGTTGCTTAACATTTTCAGTTGTCGTTACTGCACTCGGTAAATCAATTTTATTAATTACAGGAATAATCTCAAGATTTGCATCAAGGGCAAGATAAAAGTTACTGATTGTTTGGGCTTCAACTCCCTGAGTAGCATCAACAACAAGTAAAGCACCTTCGCATGCGGCAAGAGAGCGGGAAACTTCATATGTAAAATCAACATGCCCGGGAGTATCAATCAAATTCAAACTATATTGAATGCCATCTTTGGCTGTATAATCCATTTGAATTGCATGAAGCTTGATTGTTATTCCTCTTTCCTGTTCCAAAGGATTATCATCAAGTATCTGAGCGTTTATCATCTCACGTTCAGTAACTCTGCCAGTTAACTCTAACATTCGGTCAGCCAATGTTGACTTGCCATGATCTATATGAGCAATTATACAAAAATTGCGGATTTTATCCATAATAAAATATTAATTAAAATTATATAAACTTCAAAAATACGAAAGCTTTAGCTCCCCTGCAATTACTTTCGTATTCTTTCTCTAAGATATTAACTGATTACAAGCATTGGATAGATTTATCCCAAATTATTTTAATATTGATAAATAAAATTATATTCAAACTAATTTTTAAAAAAAATTATTGATTTTAACAAAAAAATAGCATATTATTATAGTTTGTAAAATTGTATAAATATAAAATATTTTAAGATTTTACAATTTTAATTAAAAAAATTTGTTGTAACAGTAAATTAGAAAAGTATAATAATGGACAGGTTAGTCATGAAAACCATAAAAATAATAATTGCAATTTTGTTCATGTCATTGGAACTTACAGGGCAAGTGTCATTGCCTGAACCTTCGGAAATAAACGAAGTAATTATAAATGGGAAAAACCGAATAACTAAGCCAGAGATGAGATTCAATCATTTTAAGGAAATTAGAAATTTCCCATTTAATTCCATTAC
>CAZEHW010000213.1:0-5987 GCA_964511865.1 uncultured Hyphomicrobiales bacterium
CAGCCAGCTCCACTGGATGAGAAATCAATGTATTCTTTTTATGTACTGGGTACTTTGGCAAAACACAGCGGTGAGTTTGCTGATTTTTATGATGAACTTTACGACGAAGTTAAATACAGAGTTGATAATCAAATTGCCGCAATACCTCATGAAGTGTGCCGGCTTATGTCAGACACACAGCCGCCATGGGGATTTCTAAAAATCTTCAGGTATCTGGAAAGCTTTGGGGCCGTTTCTGTTGGTTCTCTTTATACTTTTGGTTTAATAGGAGTATGGGAAGACAAACCGGATGGGACATGGGGAGCAAGAACTACACCTATGGAAAAAGGAATTGAAATAACCAATAGGGAGCAAGCTTTAAGATTATTGGCAGATTGGAATTTGAGCAAACCCGAGTGGCAGCATTTCTACTCTCCACATCTAAAAAGTAAGATGATGATACAGATTGCGAAGCAATGGAAATTGGATGGTATCATGCTTCATTATAATCGCGGATGTGAAGGACTTTCCTTAGGAATTGCCGAAAACAGGTTAGCTTTGATTGAAGCAGGTTATCCGGTTATGACATTTGAAGGAAACATGGGTGATGAAAGGGAATTTGATGAATCTCAGGCAAGAGCACGTATGGATTCCTTTATGGAAACTCTTGGAATAAAGCAATTGAAACTTTAATAATTTTCAATCAAATTTTAATTATTAATTTTAAAACTGAGAATAATTAAAATAATAAATAATAAATTTAATGTAAAATAAAATGGAGTGAAAATGATATCTGCAGGAATTGATGTAGGTGCAAAAAATATCAAAATTGTGTTACTCCGTGATAACGAAGTAATAGCAAGAGAAAAAGTGCTTTCTGGATTTGAAGCAAAAGAAAGTGTAATTTCTCTTTATGAAAAAATACTAAAAGACAACGGTGTCAGCAAGGAGGAAGTTTCTTCGATTACTTCCACAGGCAGTGGAAGAAAAGATGTCGAGTTTGCAAGCATGTCTGTAACGGATGTTACAGCCGCAACAAAAGGGGTTACTGCCATTTATCCAAATGTTCGTACTGTTATTGATGTAGGAGCCGAAGAAGGTCGTGGAATAAGGTGTGGCGATAATGGTAAGGTTATTGACTTTTCTATTAATGAAAAATGTGCAGCAGGTTCAGGTGCTTTTGTCGAAGCTATGTCGAGAGCTTTAGAAATATCTATTGAAGATTTCGGACCTATGTCTTTACAATCAGACAAGGAAATACCAATGAATGCACAATGTGCGGTGTTTGCCGAATCTGAAGTTGTATCCTTGCTACATGCAAAGACTGAAAAAAAAGACATCGCAAAAGCAATCTGTGACGCTATTGCGGCAAGGATTTCTTCTATGGTAAGGAAAGTCGGATTTGAAAAGGATATAGCCGTCATCGGTGGAGTTGCTCATAATGTGGGCTTCCTTAGGTCTATAAAAAACCATCTTGAAACAGATGTCTTGGTTCCTGAATTTCCTGAATATATTACTGCTTTCGGAGCAGCATTAATCACTGAGTAAAAAAAATCTGAAAGGAAAAAAAATGGCAAAAGAATTTTGGCGTTGGAAAGAATATAACTGGAAAAATGATGAAATTGACTGGAAGTCAGGCTCGATTATATCTGCCGGTGTTGATGTTGGTTCTGTAAGTTCTCAGGCAGTTGTCCTAGTAGATGGAGAATTGTTTGCATTCTCAAATATGCGGACAGGTTCAAATTCTCCGATGAGTGCTACTAATGCAATGACATGGGCATTGGAAAATACGGGAATGACACTCGATGATATTCACTTTACTGTTGGTACAGGTTATGGAAGGGTTAATGTACCCTTTGCTAATAAAACTATAACCGAAATAGCATGTCATGCACGTGGAGCCAATAAAATGTATGGAAATACAATCCGGACTTTGCTCGATATGGGTGGTCAGGATTGCAAAGCAATTAGCTGTGATGAGAAAGGAAAAGTAACAAACTTCCTTATGAACGATAAGTGTGCCGCAGGAACAGGTCGGGGTATGGAAGTCTTCGCCGATTTACTGTCATTACCAATTGAAGAAATCGGTGATTTATCATTTGAGGTAGATGTTGAACCCGAACCCGTAAGCAGTACTTGTGTGATATTTGCAAAGTCTGAAGCTACCGGACTATTGAGAGCCGGCTGGCCTAAAAATAAAGTACTTGCGGCTTATAGTTCTGCAATGGCTCACAGGGTAGTTTCTCTGCTCGAAAGAATCGAAATAAAACAAGATTTTGCGATAACCGGTGGGATAGCTAAAAATAGCGGTGTTGTAAAAAGGATAGAGAAAGAATTAGGCATTAAAGCACTCACGACTAATTATGACACACAAATCGCCGGTGCTTTTGGTGCGGCTCTTTTTGGAAAAGCTCTTGTTGAAAAACAACGGAAATAAGTTATGATAGCCAATTATGGATATAAAGACGGTTCAGGTGATTTTTTCATCATTATTGATACAGATAAATGTAATGGTTGTGGTGATTGTGTGTCTGTTTGCCCTGCCTGTGTACTCGAAATTAGGGAAAATGAATTTGACCCTATGGCTGATGATATGATGGCAGCAGTGAAAGATGAACACAGGAAAAAAATTAAATATTCATGTGCTCCGTGCAAAGGAGAAGCTATGGCTTTACCTTGTATGTCTGCTTGTGAATTAAATGCAATTTCTCATTCGTGGTAGTTTTTAAAATTTTTCAATTTTCAATCAATTCAAAATTTGAAATGAAAATTTATTTTAAATCAACTATCAATGATAAATTGTTATTTTCTGGTGAGTGTATAATATAATATTTCAACTTTTTATTGGGAATTATGTTGAAAATAACAATAGACGGTCATTCTCTTGAAGTTCCGCCAGGGACGACTATCCTCGATGCAGCAGGTAAAGCAGGCATTTATATACCTGTACTTTGTAAGCATCCGGATATTAAACCTTTCCGGTCTCTGATATTATCTGAAAAAGTTTATCAGGGAGAAAAAGAATTTACTAACGACAAAGATGCAACAATTGAATCAGTCTTTGGTTGCGGAATGTGTATTGTTGAAATTGTTGGCAAAGATGACCCAATACCCTCATGCAAAACATCTGCTGAAGACGGTATGGTTATTAGAACCAATACTGACAATCTAAGAACGAAAAGACAAAAAAAACTTGTTCCAATTTTAGCGAATCATCCACATTCATGCTTGACTTGCAGTCAAAGAGAAGGTTGTCTGACTCTATCAGCAGATTGCTCGAATAGTGTTGTACTGAATGAAAGGTGCTGTGAAATAAATGGTAACTGTGAATTTCAAAGGTTGGTTGATTATGTTGGTATTTCTCCGGAAACTCCTAAATTCCATAATAAAGGAATTCCTCGAATTGAAGATGGTGACTTATTTATCAGGGATTACAATTTATGTATTGCCTGTGGTCGCTGTGTCAGAGCATGTCAGCAACTAAGAAATGTTTTTGCTCTTGGTGCGGTTGTGAACGATGGAAAACTTGTTATTGGTTCAGTTAACGGTCCAAACTTATCTGATGCAGATTGTAGATTTTGCGGTGCTTGTGTTGAAGTTTGTCCAACCGGAGCCATTCAGGATAAGAAGAAACCAAGATTGAAAGAGTTTAAAGACTACTTACCCTGCAGAGCAAATTGTCCGGGAGATACGGATATTCCTGCTTATTTAAAATACATAGTTGGTGGTGATTATCAGAGTTCGGTGGATGTTATCTCATCAAAATTATCATTTCCTAATTCATTAGGCAAAATATGTTTCCATCCATGCGAAACAGAGTGTAGAAGAGAGTTTTTATCAGAAGCAATAATTGGGAAACCTGGTGCCTTGAGTATTAGGTTAGCTAAAGATTTCGCTATGAGTCATGCTGAAATGAAAACAAAGCCGAAATCTGAAGGAACAGGGAAAAAAATATCTGTCATTGGAGCTGGTCCAGCCGGATTAACAGCAGGTTTTTATCTTTCCTTAAAAGGTCATAAAGTAACTATCTACGAAAAAGAAGAAAAAACAGGTGGTATGCTTAGATATGGTATCCCTAGATATAGACTGCCTGATAGCACTTTAGAAAAAGATATAAATTGGCTGCTTGAAAGCGGTATTGAAATAAAATCAAATGTCAATGTCGGTACTGATTTAACTGTTTCAGCTCTATTGGATAATGTCTCTGATGCTGTATATCTATCAGCAGGTTTATCAAAAAGCAGGAAATTACCAATTGAAATTCCTGAAAATGATTCAATTCTTTACGGTATTGAATTTTTAAACAAAGTTGAGAAAAAACAAATTCCACAGGATTACTTTAGTGGTACAAATGTTATCGTAATCGGTGGCGGAAATGTAGCTACTGATGCCGCAAGAACTGCTGTCAGACTCAATGCGAAAAAAGTTCAGATGATATGCCTCGAGCAACGAAATGAAATGCCGGCTTATGAGGATGAAGTTTTAGAGTCTTTAGACGAAGGTATTGAGTTGATTAATGGATGGGGGATAGCTGAGGTTTCTGTTAAAGGGAAAATTGATGTTTCTTTAAAAAAATGTATCAGGGTTTTTGATGATGTAGGTCGTTTTGCTCCTGAATACAATGAAACATTAACAGATTTGGTATCTTCCGATTCTATAATTTTCTGTATTGGTCAGGAAACTGATATTTCAGTATTAACCGATGACGAGAAATCAAAGATATTTTACAGAGGATTGATTCAGACAAAATCCGGTTCTTATGAAACAGAAATAAAAGGATTATTCGCCGGAGGCGATATTGTTTCAGGTCCCAAGTCAGTAATAGATGCTATTGGGTCTGCAAAAAAAGCTGCCAGAGAAATTGATAAATTTCTCGGAGGAGATGGCATTATCAGCGGTGATGACATACCTGATGTTCAACTCGAACCACAGATAGAAAAAATTGAAGGATTTTGCCGTTTTGAAAGAGTTCCTGTAAGACTGATGGATGCTGATTTTAGAAAAAATACATTCGATGGTGTTGAATTGGGATATTCAAGTGAAGAAGCAGAATTCGAAACAGAAAGATGTTTGCAATGTAATTTGAGAATGACTATTCGGCAGAACCCATATCCACCTGAGGACTATCATGAATTTACATATGATAATATAGCTATAGTACCTGAAGAAGATGGTGTAGTTCAGTTGATGGATTCAAATAAAGAAGTATTTTTAATTAAAGGTTCTGAAAATATTCAAAAAACTTTAAAGGATTTCTTTGAGGAAGGAAAAGAAGCAAAATATTTTTTCTTCGAATTAGATAAATTATTTTCTCAAAGAGAAAGTGAACTTGTAGGTCAGTATCTTCAAAAACATGGAGAGATGCCGGACAGCGGCGATGATTTAGACGATTTATTTTAATATTAATAAAAATTGAAAATTAAAATGTCCGAATGGGTAGTTCGAAATATTACCGACGAAAACAGGGTAAAAGATACTGTTGAAGCTTACAAATCTTTAGGATTTGAAGTGAAAGTTGAAGATTTCGATCCCAGTAAGTATAAGGCTGAGTGTAATGAATGCATGCTGGAAACACCTGAGAAATTTAAGGTGATTTATACTAAGCAGTCAAAAATTGAGGACGGAGACCTGTTTGATGAGTAACAGAATACATGCAGGAATTGATATTGGTTCATCCAGAACAAAAGTTGTTTTAATGGATGAACAAAAAAAAATATTAGGATATTCTGTCAGGAAAACCGGATATAATTTTGCTGAAACAGCGAATCTGTGTATTGAAGATTCTTTGAAATTGTCAAATTTAATAAGAGATGATATTGTTAAAACAGTATCAACAGGATATGGAAGAAGAAATGTTGAATTTGCTGATTTCGAGAAAACGGAAATAGGATGTCATGCTAAAGGATGTTATCATTATTTTCCCGAAGAAATAAGCATCATTGACAGCGGCGGACAGGACAATAAAATAATTAAACTCGACGCTGTTGGTAAAAGAAAAAATTTTAAAA
>CAZEHW010000214.1:0-1061 GCA_964511865.1 uncultured Hyphomicrobiales bacterium
CATAAGTCATTTATAGTATCAATCAGCAAAATTGATTTTGTTGAAGGAACTAATATTAAAGTTGGAGATGAAGTAATTCCCATTGGGCGCTCATACAAAAACATTTTATTGAATATTATCAATAAAAAGAAAATCGGGTAAAGATTATCATAACCTTGTCATTCTGAACTTAGCGGAGCGAAGTGAAGAATCCATTGAAGAATATTGAATTTATCATTTCTTTAAATTAGACAAATCCCCCAAAATATTTTTTCCTACTTCAAATATTTCTCTTTATATTTGTAACCAAATATTTAAAGGTGGTACTTATGAAAAACATATTTGTCCTAATTTGTCTATGCTATTCACTTAGCTCAGCAACTTTTTTGAATTCTCAACAATTTTCCGGATACCGATGGGAAGAAGTTACAAACATTCCCGAACCTTATAACAATATCTACTGGCTTGATGTATTCTTCCTCAAAAATAATCCTAACTTTGGATGGGTATGTGGATATGGAGGAAATGTCCTCAGGACAACCGATGGAGGGATGTCATGGTCAGGTAAAAGAGTTCAATCAATGAAAATTGACAGCTTATGGAATGGTTATGTATATGAATATGATACAACATACACAGAGGTTGATAATCTAAACCAGTTGGAAAGTATTTCTTTTGTTGATGAGAAGAATGGATATATTTCGGGTGAAGGTTATATATTAAAATCAACTGATGGTGGAATCAATTGGGTTCTTTTGCCTAATATAGATTACGATATCTGGGGAAATTTCTTTGTTTCAGCAGATACCGGTATAGCTGTTGGCGGTGGATGTGATGGGTCTCAATATTTTAGAAGGACGACCAACGGTGGACAAACCTGGACCATGTTCATTGGGAATGAACCATCTTCCGGATTGTCAGATGTTATACTATATTCAGGTGATGGTTTTGGATATGCCACATCGAGCGGATATATCTGGAAAACAACGAATGGTGGTATAACATGGCAACACCTATGCTCCACTGGAAAAAAGGACTGGCAGGAAGATTTGGCTGTCTCCGGAAATACAATTTTAGTTCCA
>CAZEHW010000214.1:1071-5986 GCA_964511865.1 uncultured Hyphomicrobiales bacterium
GTTATGGTGGAGGAGTTAGTGGGGGTTTAAGAATAAGTAAAGATTTTGGAAAAACATGGAGAGATTTCACAACAGCTTCAGAAACAATGTTTGGTACTTTTTTACTGGATTCCTTGAGAGGTTGGGGTGTTGGACAACAAACTTCAATTTATTATACCTACAATGCTGGAGAAAGCTGGCATCTTCTCAATTCCGGGATTAAAACAAATGCTTCTATGGACGATGTTTGGTTTATCAATGATACTACCGGATGGGTTGTTGGTCAGGGTGTTTACAAATTTACAGGAAATATAATTGTTGATATTGAAGATAATACATTTCACAATTCAATTATTGAATCATTATCACCTAACCCGGTTAATGATGAACTGAATGTTCGATTCCATTCAAATAATATAACTCATCTGAGTATTTTGAGTCTTACAGGAAATTTATTGATTGACAAAGAGTTACTTCCCGCAACAATTGGATTGAATGAAATTAATATTGATTTGAGCAATCTCAGTTCTGGTTTATATTTTCTGCAGATTCAATCAGATGGAAAAACAGAATTTTATAAGATAATCAAGTATTGAAGTAAATTAAACAAATATTGCTGTCATTCCTGCGAAAGCAGGAATCTATCAAGTATAAGATTAATGAATTCTTAACTTCTACCTCAAGTCATTTCTTTATTACAACTAACAGCAACAAAATCAATATAATTATTTAATCAGTTTAATCAACGGTTCAGGCATCTTCCTACTTCGCAATAATCACAAATTCTGTTCTTCTGTTTTTTGCCCTGTTCGCATCAGAATCGTTGGGCACCAAAGGTTTTGATTCCCCAAAGCCGCGTGCACGCAAACGATTAGATTCGACGCCTCTTTTTATTAGTAATTCCCTGACAGCAAAAGCTCTTAATTCAGACAGGTCATGATTGTAGTCAATTTCACCAATATTATCGGTATGTCCCTGAATCTCAAGTTTTACTCTTGGCAGACTCAGTAATTTATCGGCAATTTCATCTAAAACCCAATATGATTCAGGCCAAACTGTTGCACTGTCGAAATCAAAAAGTATCGGACGTGAGAAAGCATCTCCAAGGTCATCCCAATCAAATAAATCGGATGAATCATACCAAGTATGTGCAATCAATGTATCTTCTCTGCCGGGAACATTAATAAATGATTCAACATAATGATAACCCCAGTACAACGGAGGTTTATAAGTGATTTTGTAAAAATACCGCAAACTCATATAAATATCACGGAAAATGGCTATCAATTCTTCCTTGGTATAAGCTTTATAAAATTTACCACCGGTATATTCAGCCAAGTACCTTAGATTTTTATCCTGCGAATAGCCAAAAGCAACTGCAAAAATAAATATATTATCCTTTTTTGCTTTTTCAATCAAATCACCAATCTTTGTTTTCGAATAATTATCATCTCCATCGGTAAACAGAACAAGAACTCTTGGAGTAGTGCTATCCGTTCCTTCAAAAATCTTCATTGACTCCCAAACTGCCTGGTTAGGTGCCGAAAAAAGTCCGATACCCTCTCCTCTTGTAGTTTTGTATAGCTGTAAAATCGAATCTTTATCCTTTGTTAATGGAACTTTCGGGAAATATTCATTATTAAATGAACTGATGGCAATTTTGTCATATTTCATTTTCATATTAACAAATATCTCCGTTCCTTCAAAAATTGTTTCAAGAATAGCCGACATAGAACCGCTGTAGTCGACTGTTAAAGCGATGTTATAAGGAATAGAATCATTTGCTCCGTATTCCCTGACAGTAAATGTATCAATATTGAAAGGACCTTTAACAATTTTTTGTCCCAAGGTCTCATGCAATGCTTTCCAGTAATTCGCAGTTGTATCTTTTAAGTATGGCTTTGCCATATTTGTTACAAAATGACCTAATGAATCATAAACTCTAGCAAATAAAACAACTTCTTTAGGATACTTGCTGATATCATGTCTGTGTATATCTGTTGCCAATAAATCAACATCAACAGAATCTATCGGGATTGTACTTGTTAAATATATTGGCTTTTTAGCTGTATCATAATCCACATCAGCTATTTCCCTCATCATATCGAAACCCGTTTTTCTATCGGTTGTTTTACAGCTTAATAGTATTGTTAAGGAAAAGGACAAAAACAATATCAGTCCTTTTATTGAAGATTTACCCAAATTAAATTTCATTCTTTAATTAACAATTCAAAATTTAAAATTCATAATGTTGAATTCAAAGACGGTTTTAACCAATGATAAATTGTAATTTTTGACAAAATATGAGTGATTTTTTCATGGAAATTAATTTTGAAAGTTGATATTCAAAACATTTTAATTAAATTATGTTATTATAAACTGTAAAAATGTAAATTCTAATTGAAATGATAAACATAAACAAGAAAAGAGTAGTAAAACTTAACGAATTTTCTGACATTAAGGGACCTGTAGTATATTGGATGAGTCGCGACCAAAGAGTAAATGACAACTGGGCACTTCTTTTTAGTTACGAAAAGGCTTTAGAAAAAAAGGTACCTCTTATTGTAGTATTTTGCCTGG
Source organism: uncultured Hyphomicrobiales bacterium (assembly GCA_964511865.1). Taxonomy (GTDB): domain Bacteria; phylum Bacteroidota; class Ignavibacteria; order Kapaibacteriales; family UBA2268; genus ChocPot-Mid. The sequence goes on from CAZEHW010000214.1 coordinate 3,631, forward strand.
TTACTGACTTTTTGAATGCAGGAATAAGGCAATTTAATTTTATGCTTGATGGACTGCAGGAAGTTGAAAAAGACCTGAGTAAACTGGGTATTAAATTCAAATTATTAAAAGGAAAACCCGAATTACAGATACCCAAATTAATCAAAGATACTAATGCAGGGTGTTTGATTACTGATTTTGACCCATTAAAAATTAAAAGAAAATGGAAAGAAGAAGTTAATAATAAATTAAATATTGCTTTTTATGAAGTTGATGCTCATAATATTGTCCCCTGCTGGGTAGCAAGCGACAAGGAGGAATATTCAGCATATACACTCAGACCAAAAATAAACAGAATTCTCTTTGATTATATTGAAGATTTTCCTCAATTAAAACCTATAAGATCTCCTGTAAAATGTGAGACAGATTGGAAAAAGATATTAAAAAATTTACGTGTTTCTAAACATGTTAAACCCATTACATGGTTAAAACCCGGAGAAAAACAGGCGAAACTTATGCTGGCTGATTTTATCAGAAACAAGCTTCAATTTTATCATATTCAAAGAAATAATCCAAATGCTGATAAGGAATCTAATTTATCACCGTATTTACATTTTGGCCAAATTTCTTCACATCGAGTAGCACTTGACATTATGCATTCTTACTCATTAAGTGAAGCTAAGGAGTCATTCCTTGAAGAAATAATTACAAGAAAAGAGTTGTCAGATAACTTCTGCTTTTACAGTTCAAATTATGATTCTTTCGATGGTTTTCCTGATTGGGCGAAAAAAACTTTGGACGATAACAGAAAGAAGAAAAGAGAATATATTTATTCCCTCGAACAGTTCGAAAATGCTGAAACCCATGACAAACTTTGGAATGCGGCACAAAAAGAAATGGTCCAAAAAGGGAAGATGCATGGGTATATGAGAATGTACTGGGCAAAGAAAATTCTCGAATGGACTCATTCACCTGAAGATGCAATGGAAATTGCTATTTATTTAAATGATAAATATTCTCTAGATGGGAGAGACCCCAATGGTTATGCAGGTATTGCATGGAGCATCGGTGGTGTTCATGACAGAGCGTGGAGCCCAAGACCTGTTTTTGGGAAAATACGATATATGAGTTATTCAGGATGTAAAACAAAGTTTGATATAAATAAATATATAGACAAATTTGAATAAGAGCTATTGAATAAGTTGAATTGAAAGTGAAAAGGTTGTACCCGTATTTTTGGTTGTTGTAAAATCAACCTTTCCTCCGAGTATTTTTTCTCCGAAATATTTCATAAAATATGTTCCCAAACCTCTTCCTATATCATCATAAGTTGTGAAGTATTTTTGAAATATTCTGATTGCAGTTTCTTCCGGTATATAGAAGTCATTCCATACTTTGAAAGAAATTTGTTTTTCGGTTTTTTCAATCCATATTTTCACGGTGTCTTTAGATTGACTGTGTTCGAAAGCATTTATGAGCATATTCATCAAAATCCTGGTTATTAATATTTCATCTGAGATAAAACTAAAATCTTCCTCAGGATAAATCAGAGAAAAATTAATTTTCCCCGATACTTGATTGTTCTTAAATATTTTATCTATATTATCAAACAACTGAAAAATTGAAATTGATTCATTTTCTAATGTAAAATCAAAATCGGATTTATTAAATAAAGCTTTATGGTAATCTAATTCCTTGTTGATTAATTTAGTAATAAGCTTTACGCTACTGCATTGTGATTCCAATTGTTCAGGGTTCTTACTAATGATGCTTATATTTTCATTTAGGATATTTATCAGATTTGAAATTTCACCAAAAAATTTCTGTTCAAGGTACGACCTTTTTTGCTGATTGCTTAAGTCACTAAGAAAAACAAGTATATATTTTTTCTTATTTAAAATTACTCTCGAGGATTTTACAGATAAATAATACTCTTTTGTAATTCCATTTTTTGATGATAATATGGAACAAAAAGTTTCGTTGTTTTTACTGTTATCTAATGCCGTTACAATAGAAATGGCCATCTTGCAGCTGGAGCAGTATTTGCTTGTTCCACATCCGGCAGGCATAATATCTGAATAGTCACACTTCAATGCTTCACCTAATCTCAAACCAAGTAAATCAGCAGGATTATCAATGCCAAGAAATGATAAAAATTCATAATTAACTGTGATAATCTGGCGGTTACTATTCAGGACAACTACAAAATTTGGAACTATTGACAGTAATTCATTAACAAATTTACTTATACTTAACTCATCAATATCCTTGTATAGTTCAGAAATAGTGCTTCTCTGCGGGTCAGCAAAATATGATACTTTGTCTGTCATCCCTAAGTCTATATGGTTAATTTCACTATGCAATTATCAACTTACAA
>CAZEHW010000215.1:0-5979 GCA_964511865.1 uncultured Hyphomicrobiales bacterium
AACAGATTAAACTCTTTCAGAATGCTGACAACAAATCTTAGCGAAGAATTTCGTGATTATTGCTCGAGAACAGCACATATATTCACATCCTGCATTGGAGCTAACATCGCCTATAAAGGAGATAAAATAAAGGTTTTTTAATAAGCTTTAAATCATGTAAAAAAAATTTTATTCAATTGTTGTTCAGCTTAACTATCAAGAAATCATTAATCACTACAAAATCATATAAACACTTATTGGATTTTGTAATATATTAATATAGGATTAAAGCTGGTTTGCCTGCTGTAGTTTACGGATTTTATCCCGAACTTCCTGGATATATACTGAACGGGGATAGTCAGTGAGCAATTGTCTATACGAGTCTATTGCCTTGTCCCTCTCCCCCATTTTTTCCAGACATTGACCTCTGAGCAGAAGTGCCTGATCAAAATATATAGATTTTGGGTAATCCATTATCAATTGTTTGACAATTGATAGTGAGCTGTCATATTGAGCAATTTTGAAAGATATTTGTGCTGATTGAATAATACTTCTTTCGGCAAGGTTTGTTCCTCGTGAAATACTTGCAACTTCAAGAAATTTTGTAATTGCATCACTATATTTCTTTTGTTTTTAAAGAGCTTGGGCAAACAAGGATAAACCTTTTATCATTTCCTTGTTTTGCTCAATTAATATTACTTTATCCAGTGCATCATTTGCTAAATCCATATTGGTTTGAATTGATAGGTCTCCATATAGAATTTTCGCTGAATCAATATCACCCATGAAAAATTTAATCTCAGCCAAATTATATTTTGATTGGATAATCTCTTCAGGAGCTATCCTATTGAAGTTTTTAACTATATAATCCAAAATTTTTGAAGCAGAATCATTTTCATTTTTTAGAAGATGAATTTTTGCTAAAAGATTGAGTGCTGAAGCCGATATTTTTTGACTGGGAAATTGTTTGGTAATATTTTCAATTTCATTTTTTGCAGTTTTTTCATCATTCAAATATTCATAAGAGATTACAGCTACCCTATATCTTGCTTCAGCTGATGTTATGTCCTTAGGAAATTGCTTTATTATATCGCCGTATGAAGCAACAACACGTTTTGCTGACTCTAAAGATAAGGTAGAATCCGTAAGAAGTTTTTGCTCTAAAGTCCTTGGATATCCAAAAAGGGCTGAACTTAAAAATTTACTTTTATTTCCCATTTTTATGATATGTTCAAATGCTTTGAGTGCAATATCGAACTGACCATCATTTCTGGAATCATTAGCAAAACTTATTATTTCCCTCCCCTTAGCATTGGTGGCTTCGTCCATACGTTTGTATACTTCAAAAGCTTTTTCTAATTCACCTGTAAACCTTAGAAACCATGCGTATACTTTTAAATTGAGGTAGTTTTCATTATTTGATACAGCATCTTCGAGTACTTTTTGTACAAATACTTTAGCTCCTGGAGAGGTGAGTAAAGCAGTGATTCTGCCTTGAGCAAGGGCAATATTTTTGGTTTCATTCAAAATGCTGACTGCTTCTTCAGTACCTTTTTTATATTCTCCTGTAGCAATATATAACTGGCAAAGCTCATCGGCAAATATTTTTTTATCTTTAAGAGCTTTCCTGCTATCTTCGAGTGTTGTAACTGCTTTGTTATATTGTAAAAGTTCAATTTGTGATTTCGATATTTGTTTGTAATTTTCGGGATTATCCGGTTCCAAAGAAATGGCTTTTTTCCAGTATTCATTTGCTGACTCAGTAGAACCTGTTCTCCAAAGCAGTTCTGCATAAATAATCATAGTTGAAGAACTCTGTTGCTGTTTAAGAAATTTTTCAACAACAGGTAATAATTCTGAAAATTTATTCAATGCCTTAGCAGTTCTCACATATCCATTGAAATAGTCTTCATTTTTTGGATTGGCTTCATTGAGTTCTTTATAAATCCTCGAAGCAGTTTCGTAATCGCCGGACTGCTCAAAAGTCCTCGCATATTCAAATTTTTGCCTGCTATCACCCTGCCCATACAAGTTAAATATGGTAAAAAATAATAAGGCAATTATAGTATAAATTATATTTTTTTTTCTCATCAAACTCATTAAACTCATAAAACACTAAAATCTAAACTCTAAACTCAAAAAACATTGACGCAAAATGATTACTTGTGTTGTTTAACTTATATAATAGCGATAATTTCTTATTTTTGTTCTTTTAAATATGTAACGAAAAAATTTTAGAATAGTTAATACTTTGGTTGAAAATAGATTAGAAAATAAGTCCGAAAAGACATTTAAATTAGGAAAGGTATCGGTAATATCTTTCAGCCATTTGGTACATGATATCTATACTGCATTTTTGGCTCCTATTCTGCCATTATTAATTGAAAAGCTGAGTATGAGCTATTCTATGGCAGGATTTTTAATCCTAATATTAAGAATACCTGCAATCATAAGTCCTTTGATAGGTTTGTATGCCGATAGAATGAGTACAAGGTATTTTGTCATTTTCGCTCCAGCAATAACTGCTATTGCAATGAGTTTTGTCGGTAATGCTCCCTCCTATTTAATCCTATGCATCATATTATTAATAGCCGGCTTAAGTTCTGCTTTTTACCATGTTCCGTCACCTGTTATGATACGAAATTTATCAGGAAATAAAGTTGGAACAGGAATGAGTTTTTATATGGTCGGTGGTGAATTGGCAAGGACACTTGGACCTTTAATCATACTTACGGCTGTTTCTATTTGGGGACTGGAAGGTTCATTCAGGGTAATCTTCATTGGCTTGGCTGCTACTATTTTACTATTCCTGCAAATCAGAAATATACCTGTAAGAGAAAATTCAAATAAGCAACAGAAACCTCCTACATTGATGCTGGTATTAAAAAAGCAAAAAGATGTTTTTATAATTTCCGGTGCATTGGTTTTATCGAAATCATTCATGATACTTGTTTTGACTTCCTTTCTTCCGATATATATGACAAATAAGGGTTCAAGTATATGGCTGGCAGGTATTGCTCTGTCTGTTATAGAACTTGCAGGAGCAGCAGGAACATTTCTTTCAGGTTCGCTATCCGACAAAATAGGTAGAAGAAACATGCTGTTTATCACAACAATTCTTGCTCCAATTTTTATGATAATGTTTGTTTATACTGATGGCTGGCTGTTATTCCCGATACTGATTATTATGGGATTGCTTGTATTTGCCGTAAGCCCTGTTGTCATGGCTTATGTTTTAGAAAATGAAAAAGAATATCCGGCAACTGCTAACAGTATTTTCATGGCTTTGAACTTCGGTGTCGGCTCGATTGTTGCTCTCTTTATCGGATTTTTAGGGGATTCAATTGATTTGGAAATGACATACATAGCAAGTGCCATATTATCATTAGTTGGTTTACCATTTATATTCAAAATGCCGAAGAAGAATGATGTTGAATTATAAATAAACATTAACATATTTTGAAATCTTATTTCTTATTTTTGTAATTGATTTTATTACAATTAATTGAAAATAATGAACAATAAATATAAAGATATAACTGAACAATTGAACTCGTTGCTTCGGGAAAGAATTTTGGTTCTCGACGGAGCTATGGGTACAATGATTCAAAGATATAAACTCACTGAAAATGATTTTCGAGGTGAAAGATTCAAGGATTTTCCTAATGATTTACAGGGAAATAATGATTTGCTATGCCTGACTCAACCGGATATTATAAGGAATATTCATGTAGAATACTTAATGGCCGGTTCGGATATTATCGAAACTAACACATTCAATGCTAATCCAATTTCTCAATCTGACTACAGGACTCAGGATTTAACTTATGAAATCAACAAACAAGCGGCTACTTTGGCAAGAGAAGCGGTTGATTTTGTAGGGACACATTGCAATGTGTCCCTACAATGTCAAAATGATAATATCAAGCCGAGATTTGTGACGGGAGCCATTGGTCCATCAAATGCAACAGCTTCGTTATCTCCCGATGTCAATAATCCGGGATTCAGAAAAGTAAGTTTCGATGACTTGGTAAAGGCATATACTGTTCAAATTAAGGGATTGATTGACGGCGGAGTTGACATTTTACTTATTGAAACAGTATTTGATACTTTGAATTGCAAAGCTGTAATTTATGCAATTGCTGAATTTAACCAACAAACTGGTCTTTACCCGCCTGTTATGATTTCAGGAACAATTGTTGACTTAAGCGGAAGAACATTATCAGGGCAAACAACAGAAGCATTTTTGATTTCGATTTCGCATTGTGAGAATTTAATAAGTGTCGGCTTAAACTGCTCGTTAGGTCCAAAACAGATGAGACCTTTCATACAGGAGCTTTCAGATAAATCTGATAAATTTATATCATTATATCCAAACGCAGGTTTGCCTAATGAATTTGGCGGGTATGATGAAACTCCAACTGACATGTCAACAGTACTTGAAGATTATGCAAAATCCGGCTTTCTTAATATCGTTGGTGGTTGTTGTGGTACAACACCTGACCATATCAAAGAAATGGCTGAAGTTGTTGCAAAACACACACCAAGAAGAATAGCGGGAGAAGGGACAAGGGAAAAGGGAGAAAGGAAAATAAATTATTTGAAGTTAAGTGGATTGGAACCGCTTGTTGTCAGACCGGATTCAAATTTCATCAATATTGGTGAAAGAACAAATGTTGCCGGCTCGATTAACTTCAAGAAGATGATAATGAATAATCAATTTGAAGAGGCATTATCAGTAGCAAAACAGCAAGTTGAAAACGGTGCTCAGATAATTGATATAAACATGGATGATGCAATGCTGAATGCTGAGGAATCCATGACAAAGTTTCTTAATCTGATTGCCTCCGAACCGGATATATCAAAAGTTCCTGTTATGATTGACTCTTCAAAATGGACAGTTATCGAAGCGGGTTTAAAGTGTTTGCAAGGAAAAGGAATAGTAAATTCCATCTCATTAAAAGAAGGTGAAGAAGTATTTAAGGAACATGCACGAATAATAAAAAGATATGGTGCGGCAGTTGTTATTATGGCTTTCGATGAGCAGGGGCAGGCAGTAAGCATAGAAAGAAAAACGGAGATTGCTAAAAGAACATATAAAATTCTTGTTAACGAAATTGGATTTTTACCACAGGATATTATTTTTGACCCGAATATTTTAACGATAGCAACGGGAATGGAAGAACATAATGACTATGCAATAAATTTCATTGAAGCAACCAAGTGGATTAAGAAAAATCTTCCGGGAACTTATGTAAGCGGAGGTATCAGTAATCTTTCATTTTCTTTCAGAGGAAATAATAAAGTAAGGGAAGCAATGCACTCTTCATTTCTCTATCATGCAATCAAAGCAGGTCTGGATATGGGAATTGTCAATGCAGGACAGCTCGAAGTTTACGAAGAAATCAATCCCGAGTTACTTTCAAGAATTGAAGATGTAATCTTCAATAGACGACAAGATGCAACAGACAGATTGATTGAATTAGCCGAAAAATATAAAAATGTCATCCTGAGCTTGTCGAAGGATGAACTCAGGAAAGATGAAGAATGGAGACATGCTTCTGTCGAGGATAGATTAAAACATGCTTTAATAAAAGGTATTGTCGAATTCATTGATGTGGATACAAACGAAGCACGGGAAAAATATATAAATCCGATAGAAATCATTGAAGGTCCTTTAATGGATGGTATGAACGTTGTTGGGGATTTATTTGGCTCCGGTAAAATGTTTCTCCCGCAGGTGGTTAAAAGTGCAAGAGTGATGAAAAAATCAGTTGCGATTTTAATTCCTTATATAGAAGAAGCATTAAAGAAAGCAAATTCTCAGAAAGCAAAAGGAAAAATTCTTTTAGCAACAGTAAAAGGGGATGTTCACGATATTGGAAAAAACATTGTTGGTGTTGTACTATCATGTAATAATTATGAAGTTATTGACCTTGGAGTTATGGTTCCATATTCTAAAATATTGGAGGAAGCCAAAAAGCAAAATGTAGATATAAT
>CAZEHW010000216.1:0-5968 GCA_964511865.1 uncultured Hyphomicrobiales bacterium
AAAAAATATTTTTGGAGAGTTCGTGGATATAATTCCATGGACACAAGCAATTGGTCTGATACAAGCAGTTTTACTACAATCGTCCCAATACCTACGTTAATCTCTCCGATAAAAAATGAAATGAATGCCAACATTGAAGGCGAATTTGTCTGGAATACAGAAAATTGTGGAGTTTCCTCCTATGTTGAGTTATCAAGGGATTCATTGTTTAATGTTTGCCTAATAAGCAAGAAAAATATTGCGATAAATATACTACCATATGGTGACTTAGAATTCGACAAAGATTATTTTTGGAGAGTTAAAAGCTTTAGTTCAGGAGATACAAGTATTTGGTCAGCAATTAATAAATTTTCGACAAGGTTGTCAAAAGTAACTTTATTAAATCCTATTAAAAAGCAAGATAATATAGAAGATAGTCTTGTTCTAAGTTGGGATACTGTACCCGGAGCAACCAAATATAATATTCAAATAGCATTTAATGATATTTTTTCAAAAATTTTCCTTGATACTAATAATATTCATTCAAATCAATATATAGTGTATAATCTTCCAAAAGGTACAGAATTATACTGGAAAGTTCAGGCAGAAAATGATAATAAATACGGAGATTGGTCTGATACATGGAGTTTTATAACAAAAAAAGATACTACAATTCTAAAACCAATATTAGATAGTCCTCTAAATAATTCAATTTCTGTACCTATCAGTAACTATTTAGTATGGTTAAATAACGGTGATGATTATAAATATGACCTGGAAGTTTCAGAAAATGCTGATTTCAATAGTTTAATTATAAATGAATCTGCAATAGAAGAAACTCATTATCCTTATGATAATCTAAAATATGAAACAAAATATTTTTGGAGAGTTAGGGCAATAAGAAATGAGAATTACGGAGATTGGTCAGACGTTTGGAATTTCACAACTGTTGGTGAAATGGATATATCTGAAATAATCTTATTGGAACCTAAAAACGGTGAAACCGGAGTTCCTGTTTCCGGAGTAATTCAATGGGAGACTGATTCATCAGCTAAGTTGTCGGATTCAGTCTTTAAATTAGAAATTTCGGAAAATCCCGATTTTTCAATTTGTGCTATTTCAGAGGAAATTGTTGGAAATAACAAATACCAATATGATAATCTAATTTACAATAAAGAATACTTCTGGAGAGTTGGAATATTGAATGAGGATATGTCTATACGATGGTCAGGTACATCCGGTTTTTTAACTGAATTAGAATCACCTAAGATATTATCTCCGGAGAATACAAGTATTAATATTGAATTAGAAGGATTATTAAGCTGGGAACAATCTGATGGAGCTACCGGCTATGCATTAATCTTGTCGGATGATTCTTTATTTATCAATACCATTATTAATGAAAGCAACCTCAATACATTGAGCTATAATTATATATTACCTCAAAATACAACTTTTTACTGGCAGGTTCAAGCTTTCAATGCAAATAACCAAAGCCAATGGAGTAATATATACAACTTTACTACATTAAAAATTACAGATGTTTATGAGAATTCAGAAATCAATCAAAATTTAATTATTTATAATGATGTTTTACACCTCTCTTTTAATAATAGAATAATAAATGATTTATCAAATTATTCTGATAATCTGACAATTACAATTAATAACTTAGCCGGAGTAGAAGTTTATAGAAATAATTATAAATTATCCTCCGTTTTTCCTGACCAAATAACAATTAATTTGAATTATTTGTCTTCCGGAATCTACTTTGTTTCTTTAAATAATTCTCTAATAAGAAAAAACTTCATAATTTTGAAAAATAATTAAAATTAATTATTTTAAAACACATTTTGAAAAAGTATGCGAATAATTGAATGTTTCATGTTATTCCTAACTTTTAATTGTTTAAAAGGAATTCTTATTTTGTAATTATTAAGACATGAATAAAAAAAGTCAATTTACTGAGACAATAAATAAGTTAAGTGAATTAAAATATATAAACGAACTTGAAGAATTAAGTTCTGCCGGTAAAAAAGAAATTTCAATCAAAGGTCTTGTTGGTTCATTAGGTTCATTAACAATAGCAGGTCTTTGGAATCGAACAAAAAGAAATTATTTTATCCTGACATATAGTAATAAGGAAGCTGAAGAATGGCACCATAACTTAAGTCTTTTTTTTGAAGAAAAGAAAGTGGCTTTGTTAACAGCCCCAAAAAAAGACACTAAGTTTGAAGTTGAAACATTAGACCAAAGATATATTTGGTTAATTGAAGGATTGGATAAAATAAGAAAAAACGATTTTTCAATTGTTATAGCTACACCCGATATTTTCAATATTAAAATCCCCAGACAGAAAAACCTGCAAAGCAATACAAAGGTTTTAAACCGTAACGATCAAATCAACTTCTTGGAATTCACTCAGAGTTTGATACTGAATGGTTTCGATAGAAAAGATTTTGTATCAGGTCAGGGAGATATTTCAGTCAGAGGCGGAATTGTTGACTTCTTCCCTTTAGGTTGGGAAAATCCTATACGAATAGAATTTTGGGGAAATGAGATTGAATCAATAAGAGAGTTTGACCCTCTTTCACAAAGAAGTATACAAAATCACAACTCAATTGAATTTATTGCTTCTGTTTTTGAATCAGAAAGAGAATCATTTGATTCAAATATCATAGATTACTTATCAGAAGAAACTTTCTTCATTCTTGATTCACCCGAAATGCTTGTTTCGGAATATTCCCTTGATGAAATTCCAAAATTTGAGAAAACAATAAATATCAACAAACTTGGTGAAGCTGATATAAACATAAAAGCAATTCCTCAACCGAAATTTCATGGCTCTGTCTCAAAACTTGCAAAAGAGTTAATGAGTTTATGCAGTCAAAGAACAAAAATCATTCTTTGTGCCGAAGGAAAGATTCATACTGAAAGATTTCAGGAGTTGGTTGGAAGCCGGATTGAAGACATACAAGAACAAGATAACTCTGCCTTTTATGATTGTTCGGCCGATGAAATCAAGAAATCAATAAATTGGCTCGATGAAACTGTTAGTGATGGATTCATCTTACCTGAATATAATCTTGCAATATTCACTGAGCACGAAGTTTTTGACAGAGCCAGATTCCAGCATATCAGAACAAAAAAGCAGGTTGCCGGCATCAGTTTGCAGGAATTAAAACAGTTGAATATTGGAGATTATGTAGTACATGTAGATAAAGGAATTGGAAAATTCAACGGATTCCACAAAATCACAATGGGTGGAAATTTGCAGGATTGTGTTAAACTTGCTTTCGCTGAAGGTGATATTTTATATGTAAGCTTGAATTATATTAACAAAATACAAAAATACTCATCGCAAGAAGGTGTAGAACCTAAATTAAGTAAACTTGGAACAAAGGAGTGGCTCAGGAAAAAAGACAGAGCCAAGAAACGTCTTAAAGACATTGCAAGAGATTTAATTAAATTATATGCCGAAAGAAAACTGTCTAAAGGATATTCCTTTCCTGTGGATACAACATGGCAAAAGGAATTCGAAGCATCATTTATTTATGAAGATACACCCGACCAGGCACAAACTACATCGGAAGTTAAAAATGATTTGCAGGATGATTCGCCAATGGACCGTCTCGTTTGTGGAGATGTCGGTTTCGGAAAAACTGAAATCGCAATACGTGCCGCTTTTAAAGTAGTCCAAACAGGAAAACAGGTCGCCATTTTAGTCCCTACAACAATTCTTGCTCAACAGCACTATATGACTTTCAGGGACAGACTTGAAAATTATCCTGTTAATGTTGAAGCCATTTCCAGATTTCGTTCAAAAAAAGAGCAAACGGAAATCATCAAAAAAGTAAGCAACGGACAGGTTGATATTTTAATTGGCACTCATCGTTTACTCAGTAAAGATGTGCATTTCAAGGATATTGGACTGCTTGTAATAGACGAGGAACATCGCTTCGGTGTTGGTGCAAAAGAGAAGCTAAGAAAGATGAAAGTCAATGTTGACACATTAACTTTAACTGCAACACCAATACCCCGAACATTGAATTTTTCATTAATGGGAGCTAGGGATTTAAGTGTGATAGAAACTCCTCCCCGAAACAGACTTCCCGTTTCAACAGAAATTCTCGAATGGAAAGATGATGTAATAAAAAATGCCATTATGAAAGAGATTGAGCGAAAGGGTCAGGTGTTTTTCGTAAGCGACAAAGTTAATGATTTGGAAAATATATTATTAAAATTACAGGCATTGATGCCGACTGTTAAGTTTGCCATGGCTCATGGGCAAATGAGTAATACTGAACTTGAAAGAGTAATGGAAAGGTTTATATCCGGTAAATTCGATGTACTTGTTACAACAAAGATAGTGGAATCCGGACTCGATATTCCAAATGCAAATACAATGCTCATCAACCGTTCACACAATTTTGGATTGGCAGAACTTTATCAGCTTCGGGGAAGAGTGGGCAGAAGCAATACTCAGGCATACTGTTATTTAATCATTCCGCCCCTAACAACAATTGGAACAACAGCATTGAAAAGACTTCATGCAGTCGAGCAATTCACCGAACTTGGAAGCGGTTTCCAACTTGCAATGCGTGATATGGAAATTCGCGGTGCAGGAAATTTGCTGGGTCCCGAACAAAGCGGATATATATTGGACATGGGTTTTGATCTGTATCATAAAATTCTCGATGAAGCTGTGCAAGAACTCAGACACGAGGAATTCAGTGATGTATTCAAAGACACTCAATTTGAAATGCCAAAGATTTTAGCAAATGATGACTTGGAAATACAGGTATATTTCGATGCTCTTCTTCCCTCTGATTATATTCAAAGCGATACGGAAAGATTCTCAGTATATAAACGGCTTTACAATGTTCAAACAAATTCCGAACTTGAAGATTTTAAGAAAGAACTTATTGACAGGTTCGGTAATTTACCGGAGAAAGCAGAAAACCTTTTCTTTGTTGTAAAGCTGAGAATTGCATCTTTAAATACAGGATTCAGAAAAGTAATTTTTAACCCTGAACTATTAACTATTGAACTGCCACCCGAATCCAACAGCGAATTTTACGAGAAGGTATTCCCATCATTAACAGAAATATTTCAGGATATTCCCGAATCAAAACTCCTGCAAAAAAAGACAACATTGTTATTATACATTCCGATTACATCAAATGAAGAAGCAATTGAAATTCTCTGGAGAATAAAGAATAATATCAAAGCTTTGTTTCTTTAGAGAAAAAGGGAGAAGGGAAAAGGGAGAAAGGAAAATTTTCATTTTTTTTCACTTTTTGCAAAAAAAAGTGTAACATTTTGCATTTTCATGTGTTATATTAGTATATTTGGGAAAATATAATCGGGGATAAAATGAAGAAGTTAGTGATATTAATATTTTTTTTAACCTTTAGTCAATCTTTTAGTCAATGGGAACAATGTAAAGGACCTTATGGTGGTGATTTAGTAGACATACTATTTACTGAGGAATATATTTTTATTGCTTCTGGAACATCGATCTTTAGAAGTAGTGATTTGGGTGAATCCTGGGTAGAGAAGTCAGATGGAATAGAACACTATGAATATGGTTCAAACATGAAGAGTGAAATTGTAAAAATTTACTACTACAAAGATAAGTTATTTTTGGGGACTCAAGCCGGGGTTTTTGTTAGTACGAATAACGGAGAGAGATGGTTCCAGAAAGGTGATTGGGATAGCGATTGTTATATTTGGAATATTTTATTTAAAGATGATAAAATTTTTGCAGCATCTTATAAAGGATTATTCATCTCAGAAAACCAAGGTGAATCTTGGAGTTTGCTAGCATTTGAGAATGAGTGCACGAATAATATCGCATACATTGATTCCATTATCTATGTATCAACATGGGACGCTCTATTTAAAAGTAGTAATAATGGGCACTCATGGGATACAGTTATTGATCCTTCAAGTGGTAACTCTTTCTATTCTATTGCAGCTGATAATG
>CAZEHW010000217.1:0-5932 GCA_964511865.1 uncultured Hyphomicrobiales bacterium
AATGTTAATGAAATTCAGGCAATGTCAGCCGGGAGCGGAATCATGCATTCTGAGTTTAATCCTTCAGAAACAGAACCTTGTTCACTTTTGCAAATATGGGTTAAGACAAAAGAAACAGATATAAAGCCAAGATATGAACAAAAATCATTCGACTCTGCTGAAAAGAAAAATAAATTTATGAGATTGGTTTCTCCCAAAAAATCAACTGAGTCAATGTTTATTAATCAAAATGCATACTTTTCTATTGCTGAATTTGAAAAGGATTTTCATATAGAATATAAATTAAATGATAACAATAATGGAATTTACTTATTTGTTATTGAAGGAGAAATCAAGGTTGAAAATGAAATACTCCAAAGACGGGATGCAATTGGAATTTATGATACTTCTATAATATCCATACAATCTCTTTCACAGTCTGAAGTCATAGTTATTGAAGTTCCTATGAACTAATTTTATATTAAATTAAAAAGAATTAAATGAATTCATATACGTTCGGAATAAACGGGTCCTGGTGGCTTTTCATATTACTGATGCTTATCAGCATTGGCTTTGCAATTTATAATTACAGGCAAACAGTACCTCCGATTTCTGATAGGAAAAAGATGATTTTAATTGCTTTAAGAAGCATAGGTATGGGGTTACTATTATTTCTTCTTTTCGAACCTCTTATATCTATGATTTCAGGAAAAGAAGAACAGCCAATACTTGCAGTTTTGCTTGACAATTCGCAATCAGCCGCTATGACAGATGCTTCAGGTGACCGAACACAAGAGTACATGAAAGCTATTGATGAATCAGACTTTCTTTCATTATCCGAAGACCAATTGGATGTAAATTTGTTTGATGTGAATGTACAAGGAATAACAGAATTTGGTAAAGGAAATCTTAACTTCAAAGGTCAGATGACTGATATATCACACGGCTTGAAAGAAATCATGAGAAAAACTGAAGAGAAAAATATTCAGGCAATTCTGTTAATCAGCGATGGAGCAGTTAATACAGGTATCAATCCTGTGTATTTAGCCGATATTCTGGGAAAACCAATCTTTACTATTGGAATTGGTGACACAACTGAACCCCGTGATTTATCTATTCAATCAATCCTGACAAATGATATTGTTTATGTTGACAATCCGGTTCCGGTTAATGTGAATATCAAAACATCAGGATTTGATGAGGGGGATATTAAAGTTGAATTATTCGATAATGAGCAAAAAATAAGTGAACAATCTTTTAATATACACCCTGAGAAAAAGGAATTTACTGCAATTTTTGAGTTCACACCAAAAACTGAAGGTGTCAGAAAATTAATCGCTAAAGTGAACTCGCTACCAAAAGAAATTACATTAAAAAATAATACAAAAACGGATTATATCGAGGTTCTTAAAAATAAAAGGAAAATTGCTATTTTCGCTTCTACTCCCGGACCGGATGTTTCTTTTGTACTTAATGCCTTACTTGATGAAAAAGGGACTGAAGTAAAAAGCTTCGTTCAAAAAAATAACTTTGAATATTACGAAGGAAACCCGACAGATAAAGATTTCAAGGAAACTGAAGTATTTATTCTTATAGGATTCCCCGGGAACAATACTCCTACGACAGTTTTACAAAATATTAATAGTGAAGTTGACAAAGGGAAATCCCTGTTTTTTATTGCTTCAAAAGATATCAATTATAATAATCTAAGAGTATTAGAAGACGAACTACCATTTGTTACAACATCAACAAAACCAATGGAGTTTTTGGTAATTCCTGATGTTAATCCAAATGCAGTATCCAGTCCTTTGCTCAGAATAACCGGGAATACAGAAGATTTACAGTACTGGAACCAGTTACCCCCGATATTCAGAACAGAAACATTCGTGAGAGTTAAACCGGAAAGTGAAGTTATAGCAACAATAAAAATCAACAATGTTCCTTTGAAAGAACCATTAATTCTTTCCCGTTCAGTCGGAAATAAAAAATCAGTTGCGTTCCTTGCTTACGGACTTTATCGCTGGAAGCTACTGGGTTATGCTTCAGATTATGCTAAAGGAAAAACCAATGAACCTGACTTGTTTACTACTTTTATACAGAATACTGCCAAGTGGCTGTCTGTTGATATTGACAACAAATTTGTTAATATTAAAACAACAAAGAAGTTTTATTCAAGTTCTGAAAAAGTAGAATTCATCGGTCAAATTTACGACAAGTCATTTAACCCGGTAGAAAATGCTACAGTTTCTGTTATTATAAAAGGTTCGGGAGAAAACAAAGAAATAATACTGAATTCGATAGGTAACGGAAGATACACAGGTGAATTTGAAGGATTAGCCGAAGGCGGTTATTTCTTTTCAGGAGATGCAATAGTAAATGGCTTAAAGCTTGGTTCGGACAATGGCAGATTTTCTGTTGGCGAGCTCGGACTTGAATACCGTAATATGACAATGAATGCTCCTTTGTTAAGAACATTATCCGAAAGAACGGGAGGAAAATTTTATCTGCCCGGGAATGCTAATAAGTTTTTAGATGATTTAAAGAAAGCAAAAAGTTTTCGTTCTCATTCAATAACTCAAAAATCTGAATTGACATTGTGGAATTTGCCATGGCTGATAGCTATCGCTCTTTTGATGTTATCTGTTGAGTGGTTCATTAGAAAACGATCAGGGATGCTTTAAAACAAAAGGTGGAACTTTAAATCATTCCACCCTTCATTTTTAACTATCAATTGTTAATTGAATTAAACCCATCCGCGCATTTTACATGCTTCAGCTACTCTCGACACTGAAATAAGATAAGCTGCATCACGCATATAAACCTTTTTATTTCTTGCCATGGCTGAAACAGCATGATAAGCTTCTGTCATCTTTTGGTCTAATTTCTGCAATACTTCTTCTTTTGTCCAGAAGTAATTCATATTGCATTGAACCTGCTCGAAGTATGAACAAGTAACACCACCTGCATTTGCCAGGAAGTCAGGAACTATCCAAATATTCTTTTTCTTAATAATCTCATCTGCTTCGGGAGTTGTTGGTCCGTTAGCACCTTCGCAAATTAATTTAACAGTATTTTTGATTTTTGGTGCAGTTTCTGCATTAATCTGATTTTCCAAAGCAGCAGGAACCAAAATATCAACTTCCTGTTCAATCCATGCGGCACCGTCAAGAACTTCAAATCCCATTTCCTTTGCCTTGACTTTGTCAATTTCACCAAACCTGTTAGTGATTGCCATTACTTTTGCAAAATCAATACCATCTAATTTGCGGAAAGTATATGATTTTTTGTCTGTATTGTCCCAACTCGATACTGCAATTACCTTACCACCCCATTTTGTATATAGTTCAAGAGCATACTGGCTGACATTACCAAATCCCTGGAATGAAGCAGTTGTTTTCTTAACATCAATACCTAATTCTTTCAATGCTTCACGAACAGTGTACATAGCACCGTAACCTGTAGCTTCAGTTCTTCCAAGAGAACCACCCATACCGAGAGGTTTACCTGTAATGAAACCCGGAGCCTTGACTCCAGTCATTTTCTCATATTCATCCAGCATCCAAATCATGTGCTGGCCTGTTGTCATAACATCAGGTGCAGGTACATCCTGAAACGGACCGACTAATCTGTAAACCTGGTTAATCCAACCTCTGCAAATTGCTTCTTGTTCTCTCATCGAAAGGTTATGTGGGTCGCAAATAACTCCACCTTTTCCACCACCTAGAGGAATATCCACAACTGCAGTTTTCCATGTCATCCACATTGACAATGCTCTTACAGTGTCAATGGTTTCCTGAGGATGGAATCTGATACCGCCCTTGCATGGTCCTCTTGCATCGTTGTGCTGACAGCGAAAGCCTTTGAAAACCTTGTAACTACCATCATCCATACGGACAGGTATATTAAAATGAATTTCCCTGTTCGGGAATCTTAATAAATCGCGTGTTGCCTGATCTAATCCTAATTTTTCCGCAATGGCATCAAACTGAGTTTGTGCCATGTCAAACGGATTGAATGAACCGTCTTTCATAAAAAACATCTCCTTTTATTTAAATCAATTTGGGACATTCAGCATAAGTAAATTAATTAGTCCTTACGTTCAATGTCCCTTAATTTTCAAAAATTTAACTTATGCTCTTTGAGCAAATGCAAATTAAGGAGAATACATTGATTAAAAAACAAATTTTCATCAAAAAGTTACTCGTTCTGTAACTTTTGTGTTTTTTTAAAATTGTACAACTATATATTATTTCGATTGGCTTCAATCTATCTTTCTCTGAAGGCTACACAAAGAAGAATTTAAACACAAAAGCCGCAAAGTTTTCGCAATGTTATGCAAAGGAAAATTCTGAACCATTGATTATACTGATTAAAATGATTTTGCTGATTTTTTTGTTTGAACAATGATTTTTGGGACTAATTTGATTTTCATGATTATATATCCTCAAACAGCCATCTTCCTCCTCGACACCCACTCTTTTCACATTCTTCCTAAACGTTGTCTGCGAGCTATCGCCGTTGATTTGCAAGCTAAGGATTCAGAAAGCAAAAAACCTAAAACCCTATAAGTCTAAACCCCTAAAAGTCTAAAAACGGAAATTACGAAAAAATGGATTTAAATGCAATTGTGAATTATCAATTATCAATTATTGACGTTTCTTCCCCAAATTGCATTCTGTCCTTTTGTTAGAAACCGCAAAATACCAAGAAGGAATCCGATATTCATGCTGACTGCAAATAATAGTATTCTGAATGGCATTATGTTGAGTTTAAATTTTTCAAACAGCCAGCCGATTAATGCTCCTCCGTACAAAGCAATCTGTAAGCTTAGTATAGGTATAAATAATAATGAGTCAGGTTTTAAAAATATTGTTGAAACTGCAATTGCAATCAGATATAAAGGTGAAAGCCAGCGGAGTACTTTATGATTCCAGACAAAATAAGATACCCACCCGTATTTTGGATTCAAAATGGATTTACATTCCTTGACTGTTGACAATCCGCCTGCAACAAGGCGGATTCTACGTAATAATTCTTCTTTTGTGGTTTTTTCACGAACTTCTTCTACAACTAAGCCGGTATCGAAAATTATTCTTTTTTTGTGAGAAGCCGTTTTCAACATCCGGTACAAATCATCGCAAACGAGGTCATTTGGAATAGGGCTGTAAACTTCCATTTTAATACCATACAAAGTACCGAGACTATTAATGTTGGAAAATATATCCGACTCTTTTTTTCGCATATAGGTTTCATATTTTTGATATAAGGACTCACCATAACCACCTGCCGTTGAAACGGACTTTTCACCAATAATTTCCAAGGAAGCCAAAACTGCTCCGACTGAATTATCGGATAGAATGGAAATCATTTTACTTAATGTATTCGGTTTGACTCTTAAATCCGCATCCATATAAAATATTATTTCTGTATTGGATTTATCCACCAAAAAATTAAGAACTGCATTTTTACCAATACGCTTTAATTCAAAATATTCAATATTATTGTAATGCTGACTCAATTGCTCCAAAACCTGAACTGTACTGTCATCAGAGCCATCAGAACCGACAAGAACTTTAATTTTTTCGGCTGGATAATCCGAAGTAAAAATAGAATCAATTGCACCTTTAATTAATTTTTCTTCGTTATATGCGGCAATAATTATTGTAATATCCGGCTTAAAATCAGTACTTCGGGTTATAGGTTTGAAAAAGAATTTAGAAGCAAGAAACAGAATTAAGGGATATAAAATGAAAACATTAAATATCAGAAAAACATTTATCAATATAATTATTTCAACAAGCATGCTTTTTTAGTGATTTAAAAATCAACAAAGGCAAATTTCAGCATAATTACATTTACTTTTTTATCCATAATATTTCTGTAACTATAATTTGCTTCAATTTGAAAATCTTTAATAAGTTCATAACTTGCCAAGATATCTAAACGGAGTGTC
>CAZEHW010000218.1:0-5860 GCA_964511865.1 uncultured Hyphomicrobiales bacterium
GGATTAAAAATTTCTTCGAGTTTTTCAGGTTTAATTCCATCACCATTGTCATGGATTGTTATCTTGAAATGATCAGAAAAAGTATTTATTGACAACTCTATTTTTGAATCTTTTGGAGAATAATTGAAAGCATTTGATAATAGACGGTTAATAATAATATGTAAAAGATTTATATCAATATTAAAATGATGTTTTTCACCGTCAGTATTAAAAAACAATTCCTGTAAATCAGGTTTACTAGTTCTGTGATGTTGGACAATACTGTCTATATAAGAGACAATATTAACATTTTCAAAATTTAATTCAATCATTTTAGATTCAATTTTTCCAAGAAGAACAATATCTTCGAGGAATTTCACCATTTTCTCAATTGACTGATTAATTTTTTTTATATTAATTTCGAATTTTTCATCATCCCGTAATTTATAAAAGATGCTAAGTAAGTCAGTAGATGTTTGAATTACAGTAAGCGGAGTTCTGTATTCGTGTGAAATTTTAGAAATTATACCATTTTTTAATGCAATTAGTTCTTCTTCTTTGCTCAGAGAATCAGTTAAATGTTCCATACTTCAGTAATTTGATTTTAAGAAATTGAGAAACCTGTTAAATTTATTTCATAAAATTAACCTGATTAATATAAAAATTAACAAATTTCTTTTTTATTATAACCCTGGATTATTTAATAAAATATAAATTTACTATAAATTCATTAAATTTGAAAATTAAATTTGTGCTTATTTGCTAATAATTTAAAAATAATTACATTAAGGAAATAATTTTTGGAGAATGAGATGTTTGATAATCAAATGATTGAACCAGCAAAACGGACTTATGGGATAACTTATGCTATCAGGGATATTATTTTAATTGCTGATGAAGTTGCTAAAACAGGCAAAGAAATGTTATATCTTAATATTGGTGACCCCAATGTTTATGACCATATAACACCCAGACATATTATTGAAGCTACATATAAAGCAATGCTTGAAAATAAAAATGGTTATTCACCATCTTCAGGAATAAAACCTGCTTTAGAAGCTATTGAACGTGATGCTCATAAAAAGGGGATTGATAATATTTTGGATATATTTATTACAACAGGTGCCAGCGAAGCAATTGAAATATGCTTAACCGCCCTATTGAATTCCGGGGAGAATTTTCTTATGCCAACTCCGGGATATCCATTGTATACTGCTGTTCAGAGTAAGCTGGAATTAGAACCAAATCCTTATTATCTTGACGAAAACAATGGCTGGCAACCTGATATCGAGGACATTAAATCAAAAATCAATAATAAAACCCGTGCGATTGTATTAATTAATCCGAATAATCCTACAGGTTCAATTGCTGATAAAGAAACTTTACTAAAAATAATTGATATTGCCTTGGAGCATAACCTATTAATTATCTCGGATGAAATTTACGATAAATTATTATTTGACGGAAAGAAACATATCTCGACAGCATCATTGAATAAAGAAGTATCGTGCATTACATTTTCAGGATTATCGAAAAACTTTGTTGTTCCGGGATTTCGTTTGGGATGGGGAGTCGCAAGCGGTAATCAGGCAAAAATGAAAAATTACCTTGAAGCGGTAAACCGTATTTTAAGAGCGCGTGTTTGTGCAAATCATCCAGAGCAATACGCATTAATGCCGGCTCTTGACGGAGACCAAACACATATTCAAAGAATGGTTGAAACACTGCAAAGACGAAGAGATATAACAAATGAAATGCTGAACAAAATACCCGGCATCAGTTTGGTGAAACCTACTGGAGCTTTTTATGCATTTCCATCTGTAGAGGTTGCGGATGACAATAAATTTGTTATAGAATTAATCAGAAAAACAGGCGTTATTGTTGTTCCGGGTACAGGTTTCGGGCAAAAGCCGGGTTCACATCATTTTCGTGTCGTAATTTTACCTCAGGAAGACGTTTTAAAGAAAGCATACGAGCTAATCGGGAATTTCCTTGCAGAGTATAAGAACTGAAAATAATATCCAACTTTCCGAAAACTTCAAACTTTCGGAAAGTGTGACAATTTTTTTAATTGTTTTATGAATAAATTTATAATAACGGGCATTATATTAATCTTCACTTCCATAAGTTTTTCTTTTGGGCAATATGGAAAGTGGACTGAGCTTAAACCACTTCATTCTCCTCCCCCACGTGCTAATTTTGGAATGGCTGATATTGGAGTTGAAAAAGCGATAATTTTCGGCGGTATTAGTTTAGGTGAGCAAAGAATGAATGATACATGGATTTACGATTTTAAGACAAATGACTGGATTGAAATAACTACTGAACCTAAACCGTCCAAACGTTTTGATCATCGTTTAGCTCGAATATCTGAAAATAAAGTACTACTTTTCGGAGGTTTCTTGAGTGGTTATTATCATGATACATGGATATTTGATTTAGATTTAAACAAATGGTTCTCGATGAATCCTACGAAAAAACCAACCTCAAGAGCAAAGTTTGCTTTGTCGCAAATTGAAAATAACAAAGTAATGTTATATAGTGGCTGGGTTCCTGAATACGATTATCCTTTTGGTGAAGATACATGGATTTACGACCTGGAAAAAAACGAATGGGATTCAATTATTACAATTAATGTATTTAGTCTAGGTTCAGACATGGCTTGTGCTATGATTGACTCAGGAAAAGTTATTGTGTTTAGCGGCTGGGCAGGTTATATTAAAGAATCTATGGGTATTTTTGATATTGATAAAAGCCATTGGAACCGTTCAAAACCACAACAAATTGCAACACCTGTTGCTTCTTCATTTATGGCAAATATTGACCAAAATCAAGTTATATTATTTGGCGGAAGTGGTAATGGCGATGATAAGCGTTTTTTAAATGAAACATGGCTTTTTTCTTTAAATGATACAACATGGAAACCCGTTTCATCCTTGAGTAATATTCCCCGTGGTAGAGCCAGCCATGGAATGGCAAAACTTAGCAGAGGTAAAATTATTATTTTTGGGGGGAGTACTACTGGACAAGGAGACGAAAGTATTGCCGGGGATACATGGCTTTTCGAATTAGATTCAAGCTTCATTGATGTCTTAGAAAATCAAAACCAACAACCTGAACTAAAAACATATATTAACACAAACAATGAACTGATTCTCGATTACTATTTAACAGAAAGCGGAAAAACCGAAATTGAGATATTCAATTTACAAGGTTTCAGCATTTTTAAAGAAGAAGCTATTCTGACACAAAGCGGATGGAACAGGGAAATAATGCCGGTTGAAAATTTACCGGTGGGAGTTTATTTTGTAAGAGTAAGAGCAGGTAGTTTGAATTTAGTCGGGAAGTTTTTAGTGTTTTAGAAAAATCACGTCCTTGAATTTAAAATCAATTCTTTAATTATTATCATCACAATTTTCTTATTTTTAAAAAATATTTTGTAACGTTCAACTCAATTTTTCGTTTTTGTTATAAAAGAGTAAAAGAATTATGGTATTAGAAGATTTTAAAATACAGGTTCTCCCATTGAAAAGCAGGTTATTCAGAATAACTAAAAGGTTATTGAATAATTATGAAGAAGCTGAGGATGCTCTGCAGGAAATAATGATTAAAATTTGGGAGAAAAGAGATGAACTCGATAAATACCAAAACATTGAAGCTTTTGCAGTTACCGTTACGAAGAATTATTGTATTGATAAACTTAGAGTTAAGAAGATTACTCAACTTGAGATAAATGAAGAAATATTGGAAGTAAAATCTGATAATCCTGAAATCGGTTTTGAAAAAAGTGAATTGTCAGAATTAATTAATAAAGCAATCTCAAGTTTACCAGAGCTTCCAAAACTTACAATACAGTTAAGAGAAATTGAAGGTTACAGTATTGATGAGATTGCGAAAATTTTGGATACTACAGTTGGAAATGTGAGGGTTATACTCTCAAGGGCAAGAAATCAGTTAAGAAACATATTAATAAAAAAATATAAATTCAATTATGAGCAATATTAAGGAAATACTCGAAAGATATTATCTTGGTCAGTCATCCCAGGAGGAAGAAGACAAGCTTAAAGAATTCATGAAATCTTATGGAAAACAAAGCAAAGATATTATGAATGGAAATAATGATTTAGTTTTTGAAAAAGCATTATTTGATTTCTTTGAGTCTGAAAAAAAGAATGAATTGGGAGATGATTTTGACGAGAAAGTTCTGAACAGGATTTCAAAGCTCAAAGATAAAAAAGTTAATTATTTACAGAAAACAACAATTTATCGGATAACGGGAATTGCCGCTATATTTCTAATGGCTTTTGGTTTGTATTATATTATCTTTCAAAGCACCATTTTTGAAGAAAAACAAACTAAAGTAATCTTGACAGCAGATGAGAAGTTTGCAATTGAGCAGACAATAGATGCATTAACTTTAGTTTCCGATTATTTGAACATTGCAAATGAAGAGATTGGGGAATTGTCAATTATAAACAATTCGTTAGAATCAATAGAAAAAGTTTCATATTACGAAGAATACAATCAATATATATTAAATATTTTAGGAGAAGAATCATGATTAGTAAAGCAATAAAAATCGTACTTATAGCAATACTTGGACTAACCTGTACATTGCATGCTAAGGACGACAGCATATCGAAATTTTTCGATAAATACTCAAATGTAGATGGTGTGACATATGTTAATTTTACTCCGTCTCCTGAACTAATGGCAGGAGCAGGAGAGCAAATGGAAGATAAAGATGCCGCAGAATTG
The DNA here is from genome assembly GCA_964511865.1 of uncultured Hyphomicrobiales bacterium. Taxonomy (GTDB): domain Bacteria; phylum Bacteroidota; class Ignavibacteria; order Kapaibacteriales; family UBA2268; genus ChocPot-Mid. The sequence continues at coordinate 4,738 of CAZEHW010000218.1, forward strand.
ATGAAAAATATCAGTTCTGTGAAAATTCTTACTTCTAAAAAACGAGACAAAAAGGGTAAGCAAGATAAAGGTAATCCACAGAATCTTGATAATATTTTCAATGATGCTAAAAAAAGTTTACCTCTTGATGAATTTGAAAAATTTTTAGAAGTCAAAGATGGAAACAAAGAGGTCAAAATGCTATTTAAAAAATCAAATGAAAAATCTAAAGCCAAAGAATTTCTAATGATTGTCAAGGAAGATGGGGATTTGACGATTATTTGGGTTGAAGGACTGATTGACCTAAATGACCTTGGTAAATTATCAAAAATAATAAAGAAATAATTTTATAAGAGGCAGTTTTTCGACTGCCTCTTTTTTTATACAATTATAATCACATTTCGTTTTTAAAACCATTGCGACTTGGGATGATAATCCTGAATATTGCTCCACTATTTTCTCCCATATCAACTTCAATATTGCCCCTGTGCCTTTCTATTATACCCCAGCTAACAGCCAAACCTAAACCACTTGTTGAAAAGAAAGGCTCGAAAATTTTATCAATAAGATTTTCGGGAATTCCCGGACCTGTATCTTCCACAGAAATTATACATCTATCATTTTTGAAATCATATTCTGAAGATATTGTTATACTGCCTTTGAATTTCATAGCATCAGCGGCATTCAGCATGAAATTTAAAATCACCTGTGTTAATTGCTGAGGATCCGTAAATATTTCAGGCAGGGATTCCTTCAAACATGTTACAATGGTAATATCCTTAAATTGTGGTAACTTTTTTACTAAGTTAAGTGCATTTTCGATAACGCTGTTAACTTTTGAAATTTGAAATTTTGGGACATCCTGACGAGAAAAATCAAGTAAATTTCTAACTATATCACGGCATCTTAAAGTTTCACGAATAATAACCTGAATATCTTTTCTTTGTTCGGAATTTTCCTCGAATTCATCAACAAGGTCTTCTGCGTAAGCCAAAATTCCGGTTAGAGGATTATTGATTTCATGAGCAACACCGGCGGCAAGTTTACCCAAAGCCGCAAGTTTTTCGCTCTGTATTAACTGCTCCTGCAAACGAACTTCATTAGAGACATCTCTGGCAATAGTACAGACTCCAATTATTTCCCC
>CAZEHW010000219.1:0-5847 GCA_964511865.1 uncultured Hyphomicrobiales bacterium
ACATCTGTCGGCAAATGTCAGAGTAGAATCAGGATAGCGAGTACAAAGTTGTTGGCTTAAAATCTCCTTTGTTTCCAGATTAATTCCATTGTGCGAAAAACATATCATTGTATTATTACTATTTGTTACATTGAGCGAAAGTCCAAAGCCCTTTGTTGAACCAATGCCTTCAATCCATGATTCCTTCAGCCCATAAGTTAATGGCTTAAAATTTATTCGTCTCCTATATGAGCCATCGGACATTATAACGCTATCAATTGATTCTACGGTTAGTGTAACTGTATCCTGCATAACGCCGCATCCCGGAATAGGTGTCGGATCTTGTGAAGATCCATAAGGAAGAAATATGTACTCATATCCTAAAATGGTTTCGCTGGCATGAGTAAGGTTAAAATCAAAAACCGGATATTCTGTCCCGGGCGGGTCATCAAAAGCATTTTGCTGAGGGACAAAATATATTACTTTATTTTCTTCCCGATAGCTCATAAAGTATAACGCACTGTCAATATCAAAAACAAAACCGCAAGTATCGCAGCTAAAAGTGAAATTCACATATTTTCTTTGTAAGTATAGTTTGTGATAGGTTTTCGAATTAATAACAGTATCGCCGAAAACTCCGACTTTAACAAATCCAGACTTATAGACCATAGGTCCGGGTTCGCAGTGCATTGCCGACCAAAAGGCATTACTTGTTGGAAAACATGAATATGTTTGCCCAAGCACATTTATTTCACAAAATATAAAAAGTAACGTCAGTGAAATTGTAAAAATTTTAATCATAATCATTACACATTAAATTAAAAATATTTTTATACTATATAATTACGTGTTTCAAAAACAGAAAGTTTCAGAATTCTAATAATTATCAAACTTAGAAACTAATAAAAGAACAAGTATTTTGTTACTATATAAAAATATTTGAGAAATAAAAATACGTGGCAAAAGTTTCATAGCCACACCTCGATGTTCCTTTGAGCAATGGAAGATCTAAAAAATCAGAAAAAAATGGAACAAAATCTTTAAATATGTGTAATTAATATTAAGAAATAATTTTGAAGATTTTTCATATTTATTTTTTTTATTTCATAATTAATATTATATTTGCAAGGTTAAAGTGTTATTCATTGTTACGTATATATAATGAAATCAATAATATACTTGATATTGTTTTTATCAGTAATACAACTAATATATTCCCAATCGGTAATATGTGAAGATGATTTTTTTCCCAAAACCACCTACCCGACTGATACAGAGTTTCTGATTCAAAAAAATTTAGAAGATAAAAATATCGAGGAATTAAAATTAATTAAGTATATCGGTACATCGGAACTACCCAATTCAAATAATGAACAGAATTCTTTCGGAAAAAACTTTTTTTGGAGAAGTTCAAATTACTTAATTAAAAATATATACCTTAAGACCAAATATACAAAAGACACAAAATTTACTTTTGACTACGATTCATACAACCATGTTCTAAGTGAATTAATTGAAACTTTGACAAATGGTGTCTGGGTAACAAGTATTAAAAAATCGTATGGCTATAATCAGTCCGGAAAGGTTGTCAGTTACCTGAATCAAAAATGGACAGATGGAAATTGGTCAGATTCCTCAAGAATGTTCTACACTTATGACTTTTTCGGAAATCAATTAACTCAGCTATATGAAAAATTTGAGAATTCAGAATGGGTGAGTTATTGGCGATATTCTTATACTTACGGATTTTATGGAAAAACGTTAACCAGGGAATATGAAATATTCGAAGATAATCAATGGAGAAAGTCCTGGAGGTATCTTTATAACTATGATGAACACTGGAATCAGACCGGCTGGGCTAAGGAAAATTGGATTGATACAAATTGGGTTAATGACTCCAGATTATCTTTTGATTTTGATTATAAATTAAATACACAAACCCAATTATATGAGAATTGGATAGACAATGAATGGGTTTATACAAATCGTCATACTTCTTATTACGGCAAAAAGATGAAGCTGTTGTCAAGCATCTATGAGACATTTGAAGAAGGTCAGTGGATAAATTCCTGGCGTTTTACTATGAATTATGATTCGACAGGAACAAATCTTGGATATTTGTATGAAGATTGGAAAGATGAGGAGTGGGTCTTTTCTTTAAAGTGTTCCTATGTTCTGGATGAGTATGGGAATAAATTGCAAAGTATTAACGAAAGCTTTGATGATGATAACTGGAAATTTTCTGAAAGAGAAACAAATACATACGATGATAATGGAAATATGGTATCTCAGACTTTTGAGGTTTTTGACAATGGGAAGTGGATCTATGCAGATGAAGATATGTCATTTTATGGTATCTATAGTAATTTTTTTAAAATTTATGGCTATAGATGTGATATTGTTTGGTCAGAAGTAACACCTGTTAAAGATGAGACAAATTACAATGATGATATATCATGCTATCCAAATCCTTTTTACGATATTTCAACAATTAATTACTCTCTTCAAAGCCCGGAATTAGTCAGAATTGATATTTATAATTCATTAGGTATAAGAATTTTAAATTTAAAGAATGAATATCAAAATTCAGGAATTTACAAAATTCAATTCGAAGGGAAGAATTACCCAACAGGGACATACTACTGTAAAATATTGATTGGCAATAAAGAACAAAGTTTGAAATTGTTTCTTGTCAAATAAACAATCAACGCAATTATAGAAATCCGTATTTACCTTTTCATAAAAATGAAGTGAGAAATCCATATTTTAATTTTTCATGGATTCTTCACTTCTTTCTACAGTAAGATTATTTATCCTGCACATACTCAAAATACTCTATTGGCATAATAGGCATAGGAATACCATTGTTGTCAATTCTGTATTTCAGCATTTTAAATTGTTCGGCAGTTGTGTTAATATCTACTCCCAACATACCAGGCAGTAATCCACTAAGGTCGAATAATTGAGGTTCGGGATATTCAATCAGCATGACTTCATCATCAACATCAAAGCCGGCTAATTCTTTTGCAATTTTCATAGCTTTATCCAAACCGCCCAATTCATCAATCAAACCGATTTTTTTGCCTTCAAGTCCTGTCCAAACTCTGCCTTGTGCTACATTATGAATTTTATCGTATTCAACTCCCCTGCCCTTGGCTACTTTTGTAACAAAATCCTTGTAATGAGCTTTAATCATTTTTTCCATTTGTTCTTTTTCGTCTTCATTCAAATTTCTTGCAGGTAAACCGATTGGAATTAATGGAAGTAAGAAGGGATAGCCCAGATCGGCATACTTCCCCCGTTTGATGATTTCAGTTTTGATACCTAAGGAATCGGCAAGACCTTTGTCGTAAAACCATGCCCCAATCACACCGATTGAACCGGTGATTGTCATAGGAGCGGCAAGAATTGTATCTGCATCCATTGAGAGCCAATAACCTCCGGAAGCCGCAACAGCACCTTGTGAGACGATAATTGGTTTTTTGCCTTTAAATTTCCTGATGACTTCGGCAACAATATCGGAAGCCATACCATCACCACCGGGTGAATCCACACGTAAAATGATTGCACCTATTTCATTGCTTTCAGCAATTTTCTTTAAATATTTGGAAAGTGTTCTGGCTTTGATGCCATCGTCCATTGCACAAGCACCGAGGGCATAAACAACTGCAATAGCTTTTGTCGGTTCACCCCACCTGTCGTCGGTAGGAGGAGTACTTTTCCAGAGCATCGCTGAGGACATAAGACCTGACTTTGGTTCCAGATTTTTCATTATATCCTTTAAATCATTCCATCTTGCTAATGTGTCAACCAAACCTGATGCGAGAGCATCGGATGCAATATACATTAAACTTCCGTTAACAAATTCATCGAATTTTTCATGACTAATATTTCTGCTTTCACAAATTTCCTTCCTTGCAAATTCATACCAATCATCAATTAGTTTTTGTCTTTGCTCTCTGTCACCATCCGACATGGATTCACGCCCAAAGTTTTCATAAGCAGATTTGTATTTAAAATAGCGTAGTTCTTCAAAACCAATACCGGCATCATCCAGCATTTTCTTATAAAAGCTTCTTCCAAGTGCGAATCCTTCCAAAGTCATAGCACCTTGAGGGTCCATAACAATTTTATCTGCAACCGATGCAAAGTGGTATCCTGTCAGACCTATTCTGTCGGTGAAGATAATTACTTTTTTTCCATAAGATTTGAATTCTTTTAATTTTTCCCGGACTTCCCAGGCAATTTCCATGTTGGCTGTCATTCCGGAAATATTGATGACCAATCCTTTGATTGAAGATTCCTTTTTTGCTTCGTCAATTTTTTCGAGAATATCCAATAATTTATTTGAGTTGTCAAACCAAAGGAATTTGCTGTAATTGATGTCTCCTTTCAAGTCCATTTCAACAAAAGCATCACCCATACCGATATTGTCTGCAAATGTTCTGTCGGTAGCACCAACCCTAACCGAATAGCTGTTGTAACCGTATTTTTGTTCATCATTGAACTGAGAAATTGATGAAAATCCAATATTTCCCAAACTTATATCCAAACTTAGGGAAATTGATTTGTCCTTGAAGTACCTGCCGTTCACACGCAAGCCGTCAAGAAATTCCCAAGACAAACCGGTACTCCAGTTTGCTTGTTTGATGTTATTATTATCAAACATAGCCGCATCTGCAAAAATTGCAAGCGGATAAGTTCCTACTGGACGCACAGCTAACTCAACTACACTTTCTCCACCATTTTTTTCGAATGCAAAAGTTCTTTGTAATCCAATAGACAACTCACGGCATGGTCTTAATAAACCTCCAAAAAACAAGATACCACTTCGGTTGAAGTAATCAACATCACCGAATGAATAACCAAATCCGAATCCTAAGTTATAAATTCTGTTACCCATTCCAAATGAGTATCTAAAATTGTAAACGGATTTATCTCCGTCAATTTCACTTATTAAACCATATCCATAACTGGGAACGTTAAAAGACAATATATCGCTTTTAGGTGATGCTGTGAAAATTCCCCATTTCTTTGTAGTTCCCCAATCTTTTTTTCCTTCAGACCAGGTAAACAGCAAATCTCTTTCATTCAGGTATGAGTGGGATGCAGGATTGAAATAGCCATACAACCCATATTTAAATGCGCCGGGAGATGCCTGCATAAAATCTTTTAAATCGTAGTACGACAAAAAGCTGCTCTGTGAAAGCAAACTGCCAGACATGATTATTATTAATAATATTCCGATTATCTTTTTCATAATGTTCCCTTTATTTTAATTTTTTAGTTATATACGTTTAAAAGTTAAATACTTACAAACAGAGAGTTCTATTTTTTTTAAAAATTTGATTTAATAATTTCAGATTTGCACGAACAAGCAAAGCTTCAATTATACCAGATACCCAAATATAGCATCAATTATTAATATTGCGGCGGCAGACAGTGTAAAAGCTCTTACAGTACTATTACCAACTCCTTCTGCACCTCCGCTTGTCATAAATCCTACATGACATCCAATTAATGCAGTGATACCTCCAAAAATAAGTGATTTGCTCAAACTGATAATTATTTCTTTATTTGAAAAATAAATCTGAATACTGTTGAAAAACTCGTATGCAGAAAAATCAAATTTTATGTTAACTAGCACCAATGCACCCAGAAGAGCAACAATGTTCGAGAAAACAGCAAGTATAGGCATCATAACTAATGCACCAAAAACACGAGGCATAGCAAGATACCTATCCTTATCTATTGCCATAATTTCAAGAGCATCAATTTGCTCAGATACTTTCATGGTTCCAATTTGGGCAGCTATTGCTCCACCAACACGTCCGGCAATCACAAGAGCAGTCAGGACAGGTGTTAATT
>CAZEHW010000220.1:0-5836 GCA_964511865.1 uncultured Hyphomicrobiales bacterium
GTGTTTTTCAGCTTTAATGCTTCGTCACTTCCGGGAATAGCATAAATGTTTATATCAGTCCTTGTCGGAGGAGTCAGTATATTTGCCGAATCATAAATGATATTTCCTCCCGGTCTGATTTTCTTTTCGAATTTATCTACCGATGGCTGGTTTAATGCCACAACAGTATCGAATGTAGAAATTATCGGTGAACTTATCATTGTATCCGAAACGATAGTAATACAATTAGCAGTACCGCCACGCATTTCAGGACCGTAAGAGGGCATCCAGCAAACTTCCTTGCCTTCCTTCATTCCTGAATAAGCCAGCATCATACCCATAGAGAGAACTCCTTGTCCTCCAAAACCTGCGAAAATTGATTCTTCTGTCATATTATTTGCCCTCCGGTACTTTTAAATCTCCTAACGGATAAAATGGTATCATTGATTCTTCAACAAACTTGTTTGATTCCAATGGAGTCATTTTCCAGTTGGATGGACAGTTGGAAACAACTTCTACAAGACAAGTTCCAAGTCCCTGTTGCTGATACCTTATTGCTTTTTCCAACGCTTTTTTGCATTTTCTGACGTTTGTTGTTTTGTGAACGGATTGCCTCGTTACATAAGCAGTTCCGGGCAACATTGCAACCATATTTGATATTTTAAAAGGATGTCCCTGTGTTAGAACATCACGACCATAAGGAGATGTAGTTGAATACATTCCGGGTAAAGTTGTTGGAGCCATCTGTCCGCTTGTCATACCATAAATACCGTTGTTAATGAATATTATCAGGAAATTCTCACCTCGGTTGCATGCATGAATTGTCTCTGCTGTTCCTATGGCGGCTAAGTCTCCGTCTCCCTGATAGGTAAAAACTATCTTACCGGGCATAGTTCTTCTTATTCCGGTTGCAACTGCACAGGCACGTCCATGAGCAGCTTCCTGCATGTCAACGTTTAAGTAATGATATGCGAAAACAGAACATCCTACGGGTGCTACACCAATTGTTTCGCCTTGCAAACCCATTTCATGTATAACTTCCATGAAAATTTTATGTACAACCCCATGACCGCATCCCGGGCAGTAGTGCATAGGAGTGTCAGTTAATGTCGGTGGTTTCTTGTAAATCAGAAATTCATCACTTCTGATGTCTTCCAAAGCACAAACCCCATAATCTATATTTTGATTTTCACTCATTATTTGCCTCCTTTGGGTCAATTGACCCTTTAATAAATTTCTTCTCAAAATGTTCCAATATATCATCAGGTGAAGGAATCATTCCGCCCATTCTGCCGTAAAATTCAACTTGAGTTTTGCCTTCGACAGCAAGTTTAACATCGTAAACCATCTGTCCGGCATTCATTTCAACATCAAGTATTCCTTTAACCTTTGGTGCTAATTCTGCATAGACATGATAGGGGAAGGGGAATAAACTTATTGGTCTGACTAAACCTACTTTATAGCCCTTAGCCCTTGCTAATTCCATGGTCTTTTTACATATTCTTGCACCAAGCCCATAACCTGTGAAAATATAATCAGCATCTTCTGTATTGAAAGTTTCAAACCTCAGTTCGTTCTTGCGGATTTCGTCGTACTTCTTTTGCAAACGTAAATTGACTTGCTCCATTTCTTCGGATTGAATAAATAGAGATGTTAATATTCTACGTGGTTTATCTTTAGGTTTTCCCTGAGTAGCCCAATCCGGAAATTCAGTTTTGCGAGGCATTTGGTCGTAAAGTTCAACTTTTTCCATCATCTGACCAATAGCTCCGTCTGTAAGAATCATACAGGGATTGCGGTATTTTTCAGCAAGTTCAAATCCCAATTTAACATGGTCAACCATTTCCTGAACACTCGAGGGAGCAAGAACAATCAAATTATAATCGCCATGACCTCCACCTTTTGTTGCCTGAAAATAATCACCTTGTGATGGTTGGATTGTACCAAGACCGGGACCGCCTCTATTCACATTTGCCACTAAAGCCGGGATTTCAGCGCCAGCCATATAAGACAAACCTTCCTGCATCAAACTTATACCCGGGCTCGAAGAGGTTGTCATAACTCTTTTACCGCATCCGCCTGCACCATATAACATATTAATAGCTGCTACTTCGCTTTCTGCCTGAAGAACAACCATACCGGTTTTTCGTAACGGAACTTCGACCGACAAATACTCCAACACTTCTGATTGGGGAGTTATCGGATAACCAAAGTACGCATCACAACCGGCACGAATCATAGCTTCAGCTAAAGCTTCATTTCCTTTCATTAATCTAATTTCGCCCATTGCGTCTCCTATTTACCTTTTATTAATTCGTTTGTTTTCAAAAAATCTTCATTTAAATTTTGTCATCCTAAAGGGTCGAATGACCCTGAACCTGTCGAAGGATAACTTTCTACTTTCTACTTTTTAACTTTCTACTGGGTTATGCTGTTTCCTTAACCTTTTTCTCAATCTTGCGATACACTGTGATAATTGCCTCGGGACAAACTATCGCACAATTTGCACAGCCGGTACAATTTTGCTTAACCATGATAGCATACCTATATCCTTTTTGATTGATTTTACCTGCAAGAGCCAAAGTTTCTTCAGGACAGGAATCTATACACAGTTCACAACCTTTACATTTTTCAATATCAACAATGATATCTCCTATTACTTTTGCCATATTAAAGACCTCATTCTATTTATTAATTTAATTAATTCAAATTTTTATAAAAACATTAAATTACAAAGATTTATTTTCAGAAAAAAATTTCTGAACATTGAAAATTAAGAAAAAGCTTTTTAATACTAAAATTTAATATCCCTATGTATTCTTAATGTTGCTTTTTTAGTTTAGAGTTATGAGTTATGAGTTGGGAGTTTAGAGTTTTGAGTTTGATAGTTTTTTAGTACTTTAGTTCTTTAGTTTTTTTTAAATTATTTCTTGTTGAAGTGAAACTTTTTCATGTTTTTTGTATCTTTACATATAAAGAGCTGACAATTTTTGGAAAAGTATTATGAAAACGAGATTACTTATTCTATTCCTATTGTTTTTTGCACTTGTGCATAAATTGCAAATGCAGGAAATTCCTGATTGTATGTGTGTACCACTAAAACATCCTCCCTCTGGTTATTTAGTTAATCAGGATTCTGCTGTTGTCCTTGACACATGCGGTATTTGGTTTCCTTCGGCAAGTTGTGATTCTGTTTATTGTAATAATGTATTTTCTCAATATGGAATTGAAGCTATGCAAAGAGTATATGCAAAATCCACGTGGACAATTTGGTTTGATGTGAAAGCTTTTTTAATTTCTAAGGGTCCTGTTGATACAATAATTGAAGTTACATGGAGAGATATTGATAGCTTGAATTACCCTTTTTTAAAGGATAGCCTTGAACTAATTGAGCAAAATTATGGTTCTTTCACATTAAGAAAAATTCATCCTCAATATACTGAACCTATTTATGGTCAAGAATTTATTATGTACTTTGAAGAATATGTAAATGTTTTCAAAATTTTAGATCAATTTAGGAGTATACCGCATACTTACTGTGATTTTATAAGTTGGTTAGCAGATGACTACTCAAATTATGTGAAAGATAATAATAAAAATATTTTAGTTATTTCCCCAAATCCAGCAAGCGAGTATATTGAAATTGACTTAGTGGCAAAACTTTCTGAAAGTTATCAAATCCAAATTTTTGATGTTTATGGAAAAGAAATGTATGTAGGGGCACATTGTCCCGATATTATCGGGATGCCCCTACGGATTGATATTTCATCTTTTCCCGATGGTGTTTATTTCCTGAGGATTGGAAATGAAACACAGAAATTTGTTGTGATAAAATAAAAATACAGAGTAAAACTTACCGTTGTTACTCTGTATTAATAAAATCCTAAAAGTATTACTTGATACTCCAATCAACAAGTATCTGCTTGTTGTATTCCATTTCACTCATCCCCATAGCAGAAGTTGACATTGTTGTCAGCATCTGTGCTTTTCCTATGTTTTTTACAAGAAACATTGTACCTGACATTTCCATAGTCAAAGGTACTGAACCAATACCTGGTATTGTCATTGTACCTTCCATAGTCATCATCTGATCAGAAGTCATGGCAGTATAATCGGTATTTTTTAGAGAAACAGTTTTATTGATACCTTTTGTAATTTCCATTTTAAGGTTTCCGCTAAAAATAAAAGCATCAGCGAAATTAGCATCTGTTACATTTGTATCAATAATTGTAATCTTGGTCTTCGTAAAACTACCTCGTTCAATCCAACCTTCTTCTTCTGAAAATGGACTTGACTGCTCCCATTCATATACTGAATTATTTTCAAAATATTCATATGAAGTGTCAATTGTCTCACCTGTGAATGTATCAAAAGTAATTATTACTTTTGCATTTTTTCCGCCTTTCATTTCTTCAGATACTATAACAGTTGAATCTCTTGATAATAGAGAATCAGCCACAAAGTTTTCATCAGTTCTCCAAGATTCATTCACCCACCATGAACCAACAGTCATTGGATAGTAAGACGAGTAATCAGTGGTAGTCGGGGTATTAGTTGATTCCTCATTACACGAAAGGAGAATCACGAATGTTGACATAGTCAACACTAAGAATAATTTTTTAATGTTTTTCATTTCGAAATCCTTTTAATTATTTGACATTGAACAATTGTTTACTAAAAAATGCAAATTAACATTAAAAATTAATCTATACCAATTTTAATCTATTTTATTTTATTGGACAATATCACTAAAACAGCCAAATTTGTGAAAATTAAAAGAGGGGTACTAAAACTATTTATCGGTTATTGATCCTAATTCACAGAAGATTATCCGGCTCCAACAAATTGTTGATAGTATTAGAATATCATCCTTCGACAAGCTCAGGATGACTTAGTCGTACGCCATATTTCAACAAAATAACTCATAAAACTTATCAAACTTATTAAACTTATTAAACATATTAAACTAAAAAGCAAGGTTTATTGTCGAAAGTTAAATAAATTTGTGTTTATGTAAATTGTGAATTTTATCTGAATTGTTTTGAGGAAAAGATGAAAGAAATTTTGAGAATACTCTTTGCTGAAAGGAAAACAACATTCTGGAAGGTTTTTTTATCAATATTTATAACGGGATTGCTGATTTCGTCTATCTCAGAATTTTATTATTATATAAATCGGGAAATTGAATTGATGTCGGATAAGACAAAGATTTCAGTTGTATTTTATAACAACACAGCTGAATCTGAGATAAATGCAGCAATAAAACATCTTCAGCAAAATTATAAAATAAAGACTATCGAATATATTTCCTCAGAGCAGGCGGAATTTGAATTTTTTAGAAACTATAAATCTTTTTCAAAAGAATTGTTAACAGTAAATCCTTTTCCTCCTATTGTAAATTTTTCCATGCAGAAGGATTATTTTAATTACAAAGATATCAGAACTGTTGTTAAAAAACTGAGTAAAAATGAGAACATTGAAGAAATTAAATATAAAAAAGATTTTTTAATAACTTTCTTTTCTGTCAAACAAAATATGTTTAATTATTTTTATTTCATTGCTTCACTGATTGGATTGCTTATAATCATTGTTCAATATATTTCTATCCGCTTTAACTATTTACATCTGCCTGACAAAGTTTCTGACAGAATCATTCTTGGAGATGAGGAAACAAAACCCCTGACTTTAGCAAAATACAAAACAGCAGTAACCTTATTTATCTTATTGATGATTTTATTTAGTATATTTTTAACATCAATTATATTTTTTCCTCTTTGGTGGTTCTTAAAAGATATTATTCCATGGATTGGTATAATGAATATCAGAAGAATACTTGTTGATTTGTTTGTAACAGGTG
>CAZEHW010000221.1:0-5762 GCA_964511865.1 uncultured Hyphomicrobiales bacterium
TTGGCTGAGAATACGGGTGTTATGGCAAGTTCCAGGGAATTTGTTGTCGAAGAAAAGCTCAACCCGGAAGAAGCATGGAATTATGGATTAAATATGTCCACTGATTTTTATGTTGGTGATATGGTTTTTTCTCTTAATGCAGAATACTATCGAACAGACTTTATTAATCAGGTAATTGTTGATATTGACAAGGATGTACACTATGCATATTTTTATAATTTAAATGGGAAATCATATTCCAACAGCTTTCAGGTTGACCTGACATTTGAACCAATTAGCGGTTTGGAGGTTATTACTGCATACAGAATGAATGATGTCCAAATGACATTTGATGGAAATTTGACTGAAAAACCTTTGATAAATAAGCATAAAGGATTCCTTAATCTGGCATATACTACTGATGATGCCGGCTGGACATTCGATTATACCTTTGATTTAAACGGAGGTGGTAGGTTACCTAATACAGATAACAACCCGGTAGAATATCAACTAAAGAAAACGTATCCGGCATTTTTGCTTATGCACGCACAGGTAGAAAAGATTTTTGATTTCTTCAGCATATATCTTGGTGCTGAAAACTTATCCGATTATAAGCAGACAAATCCAATTCTTGCTGCCGATAAACCATTCGGGCAATATTTCGACAGCTCAATGATTTGGGCTCCGATAGTTGGAAGAGTAATTTATGCTGGTGTGAGGGTAAACTTGAAATAGTGAAAAATGAATAACGAAAAATGAATAAATGAAGAAGGGCTGTTGGATTTATGCTTAACAGCTCTTTTTCTTTAACAATATTTTTATCTAATAAATTCACACAAATTGATAATATTTTGTTTAAGATAAATTATTGAGTTAATTTAATAATTTAATCAATACAATTTATTTAATATTTGGAAGAAAATTATGAGCGAGATTGACTATAAAAATATTTTATTAAAAAATATCTGGTGGCTGGGAATTATTATTATCGGAGCCATTTTGTTACGTCTTGATTTTAACTTCAATTCTGCGTACCCGATTGAGAATGCCACAATTTTGAAAAGTAATTTGTTTTTAAACTCTGAAGGTTCATCAGTTGTTCATGACAACTATTCCTCACCTATTTTCACAATAATTTTCAAGATTGGTTCAAGTTCTGGAGGGTTGATAGGAGCAAGATTAACATCTACCCTATTATCATTTCTCATGTTATTCTTTTTCTATAAATTTACTGACAGACTTTTTAAAGACAAACTTGCTTCAATTTTGGCGGTTGTTTTCTTTGCATTATTGGCACCGGTAATCTTTCTGGGAAAATTCGTATCAAATGACATCTTATCCCTTATGTTCTTTTCAGCTTTTCTTATGGTAGCCGCTGAAATTTTTACTTTAGAAGATAGAACAGGAAAAGTCCCATTTATAAATATCACTAAGCAAATTTTTTGTCCAATAGCTGCATCTGTTTTATTTACTTTATCTGCATTTTCTAATTACGTAGTTTTTCTCTACTTGATACCTGTTATTGTCATTTTTTTAATTAAGGATAAAAAGGGTGCTTATCTCTTCATTATTTCCACCTTTCTTATCTCATTAATTATTTATTTATTAAATATTGGAATAATAAATCATCAGCTTTCTTCAATTGTTAACATAAATAATGAAAATATCAAATTTTCCAAATTACTTGTACGAATAGCCGAATACATTGCTATTCCTCTGATGCTTGCTTATGCAACATTGCAAATGCTATGGAAAACTAATATTAAAAAGTCATGGGTTTACACATTTATTTTACTCTCACTACTAATACCTCTTTATATAATGGTATCTGACGATGTTTTCAATATATTCAGACTAATTCCTTTTAGTCTGATTTTAATAGCACCATTTTGTGGATTAGTTTTATCGAAATTTATTGTAATAAATCCAAGTTATAAGTATTCTTCAATTTTCGCAATGCTTTTCATAATGGCTGTCTCTTATTGGAATCTTACTAAACTTGAAACTTCTTATCCAAATACAGACACTATTGTAAATTACTGCCATGAATATTTCGAAAAGAATACAATCGTATATTGTGAAGACCCATATTTGTTAAGTAATAATTTCTATCCATTCATGAATATAAATAATTTCAAAAATATTTATTACTCAGATGCAAAACATTTAGGTATTGATGAAAGAAAAAAATATATATTATTACAGATTGAAAACGGATTGATTGATTATGTGATATTAAATGGCTTGTTCCATTCCGATTTCACAGAACACATCAAAGACAATTATATTAAGGGAAAATATTTAAGAATAATGAATCAGGAATTTACCGGAAATACCTTGATGTACCCTATCAATGAAAGTAGTTTTGAAATTTATCGGATCGAACCTGAATATAAATATATTAAAAGATATTTAGCAAAGAAATAACTGAAAAGAATAAAATTTCAAATGATTTCTTTTTCTCATTTTCTATTTTCTATCTTTCCATTTTCTATAGCCGTACCGGAGGAGGGATTTGAACCCCCGACACATGGATTATGATTCCATTGCTCTAACCGACTGAGCTACTCCGGCAGATGTAGAAATTAGAAATTAGAAATTAGAAAAATAGAAAAATAGAATTTCAAAAATAAGTAAAATTTATGAAATATCAAGCGGAAATCATGAAGTTTCGAGTAACTTTTTTATTTCATCGCGTAAACCGGCGGCTCTTTCGTAATCTTCATTTTTAATTGCTTTTTCAAGAAGAGACTGTAAATGTTCCATTCTTGATACAGGTTTCTTAGCGGAAGGCTCTTCCTTTTCCATGAAATCTTCTTCTCTGCCTTCCTCAAAATTATCATCTGCTTGCGGAATAATACCCGTTTCTTCCAAAATATCTTCACTGACATAGATTGGAGTATTACATCTGACAGCTAAAGCTATTGCATCACTCGGTCTGGCATCAATCTCCAGTCCCATGTCTTCAAATAATAATTTTGCGTAAAAAGTTCCCTCTTTCAATTCATTAATTAAAACCTCTGTCAAAAAGGCACCAAAAGAATCTATTAAAGACTTTAAAAGGTCATGAGTCATAGGTCTGGGAGGTATAACCTTTTCCATTTCCAAAGCTATTGCCTGAGCTTCAAAAGCACCTATAATAATAGGTAATCTGCGATTTCCATCGACTTCTTTTAAAATCAAAGCATATGCATTGTTACTTGCCGGACTTGCAGATAAACCCAAAACACTTAGTTGAACTTTCTCCATCATTTCTTTCTAATTATTATAAAATCAATATAGAAAATGACTGATTAATTCTCATTTTATTGCAATTGTAATGGGTAGTACTTAGATGTAAAAAAAATTAGTTTTCTTTGATTTCCCAGTATAATTCGCTTCGTAACTGATTTATCCAATCTTCATAAATTTTCATTTTTTTATGAACTAAAGCTTTTTGATCCAAAATTTTAAAATCATCCTTTAGGTTAGGGGCATGTTCAGGGATTTCACGCTTTTTATAGATTATATGATAAGCCGGTTTGCTCGGGTCAATATTATACGGAAGGGGTTCGGTAATTTCACCAACTTTAATTGATAAAACCTGTTCCTTAAAAGACAATGGAATCTGCTCTAAAGGCATTGTACCAAGTGAACCCCCAAAACCTTTTGATGAAGTTTCTTCTGAATATTTTTTTGCTAAAATTTCAAAATCCTTTCCTGAAGCAACACTGTCTTTGAATGACTTTAAATATTCTAATACACTATTTTTGTCATCTTCGGATTGACCTATTCTTAATAAAATATGCCTTGTCATAACTGAATCTTTGTTTTTTGCAAGAGTTTGTATGATATGATAACCAAAAGGTGTTTCAACAGGCATTGAAGTCTGTCCGGGAACTAATTCAAAAGCGGCTTTTTCGAATTCTATGAGTAATTTTCCTTTACTAAACCAACCAAGTTCTCCCCCTGAAGCAGCTGAACCCGGGTCCTGGCTATATCTTTTTGCAAAGTCTGAGAACAAACCACCGTTTACAATTGAATCTCTGATTCTTTTAGCATACTCATAAGTTTCTTCTTTTGCTGTTTGTGAAGCAGTAGTATATTTGACTAAGTGATATAATTCAACTTGCTTTGGAACCTGAGGTAGTGAATCTTTGTATTCCTCGAAAAAATCTTCAACTTCTTTTGGCGATATTTTAATATTACCAAATTTTTCCTGTTGTAGTTTTTGGCTTAGCAATTGTTTTCTTGCTATGTCTCTATACTCATATTGAATTCTGGAAATTGACATTCCGTAAATATCTTCAATTCTCTTATATGAACCGTAATAGGAAACCAAATCAGATTTGAATCTTTCCCACTCATTATTTATCTCATCTTCAGTAATTATTACCGAGTCTTCAATTGCTTTAGTAACAACAAGATATTCATTAATTGCTGCATCCATGACCTGTTTTCTGATTGTAGTATCTTTTACATCAATTCCTGGATTTTGCTGTTTTAAAATAGCCAGCTTGCCATCAATGTCTGATTGCATGATAATTTCTTCACCTACTATAGCAACTATTTTATCCAATGTCTGTCCTTCAGTCAAAGTTGTTTGAGCAGTGAGAATGTATGTACTCAAAACAAAGCACAAAACAGGAACAAATATTTTAATTGGATTATTCATAATGAATCTCATTAATTTCTCTTTATTTTGTTTTTTTCAATTGGGCAATTACTGAATCAAGTTTCTTATCATAAATTTTCAACTGGAATTTCTTCTGAATTCTCGTCAACCATTCGTTTAGTAGACGCTTTTGAACCAAGTCCTGTACTTGTGGGGCAAAATCAGGAATTGCTTCTTCAAAAGTCTTCTGTCTGACTGATGAGAAATTATTATACTTGATAATCGAATATCCTTTTTCATTTTTCACAGGTGCTAAAACAGTACCTGTTTCCGGATTATCTTTTTTTATTGCCTTAACCAGCTCATTTTCCTCGTCGGTAACCTCTCCCCAGTATCCTTTCTTTTCCCTAAATCCTTTTCTTTGAGTATGTTGGGTTGCAAGTTCATCAAAATTAGCACCATTTTGTAACTGGCTGTATAATTCATTTGCCAAAGAATCAGAAAGAACATATATTTCTGAAAAATCATATCCTTGTTTTGTTTTATAACGGGTCTTAGTAGAATCCCAATATTGTCTTGCTAAAACTGTATCTATTTTTAGCTTATCCCACACTTCCATTTGCTCAACTTTAAACAGAAGAATACCATCGTGAAATTCCTGCATCAAATTTGCAAAATCGAGATAATCGTTTTCAAGATTCTTTGTTGCTTCGTTGAAAACCATAGGAGTTATGATTTTATTAAGTGCTTTGGTCATACCTGACTCATTAAGTCCTAATCCTCTTAAATCAGAATTATTAGCAAGCATTTTAACAAATTCACCTATCGAAGTTTCACGCTTGTTAAAAGTAAATAGAATGTTCCGATAAAAATCATTTGGAACATTTTTTATCCATTCTTTGTCTAAATTGGTTTTATTAGTATCGAGAAAAGAAATGAATTTTGACAATATAACCTGATTTACATTAAATGAATATAATTTTTGCAAAGAATCATAGAAGTTTTTCTTATCTTCCTCGAAATAAGATTTTTTGTAAACCATCTTCAATGTTTTAATTTCTTCTTCTTTATTATAACCTTTTGTAGCAACTCTCCCAATGATATGAATGCCGTAGGAAGTTCTAACTAATTCGGATAATTCTCCATCCTTAAGAGCAAATAAAGCTTCTTCAAATTGGGGGACAAGACG
>CAZEHW010000222.1:0-5738 GCA_964511865.1 uncultured Hyphomicrobiales bacterium
AAAGGTTTGAGACTTTATATGGCTCACCATTTTACAGAGAAATATTCAAACAACGTAACAGGTATGGCTTACGGTGGTGCTGGTGTACTTATTGTAGCAGTTGGTATCAGAGGTTTGAAATTTATTCCAGCCGCTAAACCATCATTTATTTTATTAGCAGTTTTCCTTGAATTTTCCATGCTTATGCTTATGGCCGTTACATTGTTCTATACAGAAGAAGAGGAACGTATGGATAAGATGTTGAAGAAGATGGAAGATGCCAACAGAAGTCAGTTAGAAACTTTGAGAGGACAGCAACACGATATTCATCAGTTGACAAACGCTTTAGTTGGCCAAACTGCTGAAATTATCAAGAGCAGAGTTGAAAAAGCCATTTCAGAATACATGACAAGTAGCGAAAATATAGATAAAGCTATTGCTACTGAGATTAGCTCGAAGATTATGAAGGGATTAAGAGACGCTTATTCTGACAAGAAATAGTAAAAATTATGATAAAAATCAAAGCCGTTCTTTGTAACGGCTTTTTTTTATTAAAATATACAGAATATTTTAAAAAAACTTATGGGAGCAAATAAAATTATTAAAATTCGAATAGCAGAAATCGAAGATGCAAAGTTAATTCTTGATTTTATTAAACAATTAGCTGAATATGAAAAATTATTGGATGAAGTAACAGCGAATGAGGAACTAATAATAAAATATTTCTTCAATAACTCAAAAATTGTTGAATGTTTGATAGCTGAATACAATGATATACCTGTGGGATTTGCTGTTTTCTTTCATAATTTTTCAACCTTCAAAGGAAAACCGGGGCTTTACCTTGAAGACTTATTTGTTAATCCTAATATGAGAGGAAAAGGTATCGGGAAAGCTTTGTTAATTGAATTGGCAAAAATTGCAAAAGAAAGGGATTGTGCGCGATTTGAATGGAGTGTGCTCGATTGGAATCAATCTGCGATTGATTTTTATAGAAGTTTAGGCGCTGTACCTATGTCCGATTGGACTATTTTCAGAATGGATGAAACCGGAATAGAACAATTAGCAAAGTAATAAAATTTGAAACATTTTTGCCATATTTCCGTTAATATGATTGAGGTATTTTCATGCCTCTTTTTTATTTTTTAATTGGAGAATTAATGTCAAGAAATGTTTTTATTAGTCTGTTACTATTAGGATTTTTATTTAATTCAGGATTTGCACAGGAAAACTATAATCAAAGAAATAATAAATTTGGAGTAATAAAAGGTCAGGTACTAGAGATAGAGTCTCATAAATCTATGAGCTTTGCTCAGATTTCGGTATTTAATGTTAAAAATGACAAGCTGGTTGACGGTGCAATTTCAGATAAGGAAGGAAATTTCATTATCAGTAAGCTTCCCGAAGGAAAATATTATTTGATGATAAAGTTTATCGGATATGAGAAAAAGAAAGTTAACAGCATTGAAATAACAAGCGATAATCCAATTTTCGATTTGGAAAAAATTGAACTTGCTTTTTCGCAATATGAAACTGATGGAGTTGAGGTAACTGCCGAAAAACCTCTTGTCGAATTTAAAATGGACAAGAAAGTTGTTAATGTCAACAGAGATTTGATATCACAGGGTGGTTCTGCTGTTGATGCTTTACAAAATGTTCCTTCTGTTAATGTTGATGTAGAGGGTAATGTTACTCTTCGCGGAAGCTCGAATTTTACTGTATTTATTAATGGAAAACCAAGCGTTTTGACCGGTAGTGATGCATTAGAACAGATACCTGCCGCAACAATCGAAACAATAGAAATTATAACTAATCCATCTGCTAAAAATGATCCAGACGGCGTTGGTGGAATAATTAATATAGTATTAAAGAAGGATGCAGAACTTGGGTTGACAGGAATTCTCGATTTATCAGCAGGTACAGGTGATAAATATAGTTCAAACGCACTTCTGAATTATCAAATGAAAGGATTCCGAGTTTTCGGCGGATTTGATTATAGAGATGATACAAGAAATAACACAGGTAATACTGAGGCAATATATTATTTACCTGATGGAAACAGACATATAGATTCAGACCTTGACGGTAAAAGAAAACATGCCGGAAATACACTCAAAGGAGGCATAGGTATTGACATTACGGATGCAAATTCAATATCTTTAGAAGGTAATTGGGGCGGAATGGAATTTGCCAGGTCACATAACTCAAATCTTCATCAATGGTTTGAGCAGACTCCTATTGATTCTTTCTTTATTAATAATAATCTTGGTACTCATAACAGGAATTTTTACAGTTTAAATTTGAATTTTATTCATAATTTCGATAAAAAGGGACACCAGCTTTCTGCCATGGCATTTTACTCAAACCGCTTAGGAGACGGAGGGGATTCTCAGGAAGATTTTATTACAGATTCAGTATGGAATATCCTTCAAAAAAGTAACAATAATATTAAAACCATTGAGGGTGAAAAATCCTATGATTACCGGTTTAAAGCAGATTATGTCCTACCTTTGACTGGTGAGGATAAATTCGAGGCAGGATATCAATTACGTATTGAAAATGAATCAGAAGATTTTACATTAGACCAATTCGTTGTTGATTCTAGTCGGTGGACAAACAATCCACTTTTTAGTAATTCAATGATTAAAAATGAAGACATTCATTCCATTTATTCGACATATTCTGCAAAATTCAATACTTTTAGTTTTATGGCAGGTCTTAGAGGAGAATATACTCTTAGGGACATTGAGGTTGCAAAAGGAGATACCGTGTTTAAAATAGACCGAATGGATTGGTTTCCTTCTTTACATCTGGTACAGGATTTAGGCACTTCTCAGCAGGTAACAGCAAGCTATAGCCGTAGAATTGAACGTCCTCATGGCTGGGATTTAGATCCATTCCCTTCATACATGAATGCTTTTACATACAGAATAGGTAATCCTGATTTGGGTCCGGAATATACGGATTCATACGAAATTGGGTATCAAAAATATTTCGGAGTATCATATATTGCCTTGGAATCGTATTACAGGATTACGAGTGATAAAATCACAAGAATTAGAACTCTGGACGGTGATTTGATAATGTTAACATCTACTAACTTGAATAAGGATTATACGCTTGGAGTGGAGCTTACTGCAAATTACGAACCGGTAAAATGGCTTAGATTGAATGCCTCAGGAAGTTACTATAATTACCGGTTAGAAGGTCAGGTTTTTGAGGAGGAAGTTTTAAAAAATTCAAATGTATGGAATACAAATTTCAATTTTACTTTCATGCTATCACAGGATACAAGATTGCAGACAAATGGTTTTTACTATGGTCCATCCATAACAGCACAAGGAAAGAGTGAAGGTATGTTTGCATGGAATGCCGCACTAAGACAGGATTTTTTGAACAAGCAAATATCATTAACCTTGCAATTCAGAGATATTCTTGGAACAATGAAAAGAGAATTTTCTTCGAATGATGCTTTACTTTACAACAGATTTTATATGGATTTTGAATCTCCAGTTGTTAACCTCACCTTTAGTTATAAACTGAATAATTATCAGAAAAAGAAAGAACCGACAAATGGTGAAGGTATGGAAATGGATGAGGGATTTTGATTATCTTGAGGCTGGGGACTAGGGGTTGGGGACTGGGGTTTGGGAAAGAATTATGAATTATGAATTAATGTCTAATTCTGAAATAAGTTTACTCCAAAATCAACTTAATAAAAGTAGCCAAACATGATTAAAAGGAAAATACCTGTTTCATGCCGGGTAAAGAACAAAAAATCATACGCACTTGTAGCGAAGATTTTTAAAAAATCAATCGTAAAAGAAATTGGAACTGAAAGAAAATGTATTAATTGAGGAACGCTGTACTCAAGGAAATTGCTAATTTTAAATTACTTGTATTGTAATTATCTATTGTTTATTTTAGTAATTATATCAAAATTGATTTATAAATTTTTGGATGGTGTACACTAAACTCTATCTTTTGATTTATCGTATTCAAATTAAATTAAAAATTCTCAGATTCATATTTTTCTACACCTTTTTTTAAATTATTTTGCAAAGATTCACTTCCGATTCACACTATTATTACATAATTATTTAGAAATTATTTTCTCGAATAATGCATTCCTGCTATCAAAGAAGGATAATTACTTAGAATTCCATCCAAACTATCATTTTGCATAAATTTTATAATGTAGTCGTAGTAGTCCAGTGTCCATGTAAAAACCTTCTTTTGTAAACAATGTATATCACTAAAATTTTTATTAGTAATAGTTTCTGTCCATCTGGGTGCCCAAACCAATACATTATCAAAATAAGTACCTTTAACATATCCAATATCAAATTCCATTAATGCAGGCGTAGTTGGAGCATTTAGATTAGTTGATTTTAAATATGCTTCCCAAATTTCCAAAGAAGGTATTCCCATCAGAATTTTAACTTTTTTTCCTTTATTAATCACATCCTGCATAAATTTGTTTTGAATGTTCATAACATCATTGACCATATTTGCATCTTTTAAATCTAACCAGACATAAGATAAATCAGTACTGTCTATTACTGTTTTTAATGCCTCCTCAAGAGTTGGAATAATTTCACCGTTAATCAACCTGCCGAAAGTTTTGATTTGTGACAGATCAAAATTTTTCACATTGCCAAGAAGATAAGCTCCAGTTACAGTTCTTGGAGAAAAAGCGTCATCGTGAAAAACAATTATTTTTCTGTCACGAGTGATTTTTACATCTAATTCTATACCGGATGCTCCAAGATACTGTGATAGTTTTATCATTTCAAGACTGTTTTCAGAGACTCCGAGACGTTCAGAATTACGACCCCCACAACGGTGTGCCAAAATGATGAGTTCTTTTTCGTTATATAAATCCCGGATTCTTTTTAAAACTACTTTTTTTCCATTCTTGGCTACGTTACGAATTATTAAGTTATCAGGAATAACATTGTCTCTCAGAAAATCGGCTCCTTCATTTGGAGAAATTGATAAATTAAGTGAGGAACCAGCTCCTGAGCGCACAATACGGAAATAGCCAGAAAAAGTTATTGAATCTATCGTATCGGTAGTAAATCCTCCTGCATTTATCGAGAATACGACATCATGATTTGCATATAGGCACCAGCGATTTCTCACCCATTTACCAACAATAGTATCTCCCAAATAATCATTTCCTTCAATAACTAAATATACTCCATTCATCAATGATTTTTGATTGCTATCTAGTTGAATAGTATTTAGTTCATTATTATTTAAGTCAATATTTAGCTCCGGAGACAAGGGTAAATCTGAGGAACAGGCAATAAGCAGTAGAAATATAATTGTGATTTTCTTTTTCATAAGTCAATACCTGGAAATAATATAACGTATATTAACAGTCGGAAGAATGGACAGAACTCCTCGATAAGGAAGATAATTTACTTTAATAACAGGTCCTAAGAAAATATTTTTTGATATATTAAAAAAATAAGAGCCGAAAACAGTCATTGCCAATTCAGACCTTACACTGCTTGCAACTATACCATTGTCAATTTTGCTTATCAATAAGTATGAGCCAAGACCAACTCCTATTTCCAACTCACTTTTTTGCATTGCCAAAGCAACTTGTAATGGAATAGCTGAAAGTTGAGCCGATGCATTTTCCGGATCAACCATTTTATCGTTTGCCAGGACGATGTAGCCGGTTAAAATACCAACAGATAGAAGTCGTCCTGGATGCCACATGCCTCTGACAATAATTCCTCCTCCCATAC
>CAZEHW010000223.1:0-5731 GCA_964511865.1 uncultured Hyphomicrobiales bacterium
CATGGTTACCGGATTGGATGCGTGATTTATCACTTTCTTATTCAGGGTCAGGAAATTATTATCAGGAAAATGCAATGCAAATTGATTCAAGTTATAAATGGAATTATCGTTCGTCAATCACACACAACCCTTCCGTTTCAATATCTCCCAAGTTGGGATTTTTTAATATTAATCCTTATTTCTCATTTGGTGCAAATAATTACTTCAGGAGGTTAACAAAAACATACAATCCTGAAGACTCAACCGTTTCAGAAATTTTCGAGGATGGTTTCTTTACAGAATATAACTACAGTACCGGTGTTGATGTTTCAACAAGATTATTTGGAATCATTACACCTAAACTTTTTGGCGTTAATGTAGTAAGACATACATTTCAACCAACAGTCGGTTATGCTTTTTCACCTGATTTGTCAACACCCGATTATAATTTTTACGGAAGATATTTTGACATAGCAGATAGCAATGAAATAAAATATTCCCGATTTTCTGCCGATGGCGGAGGTATTGCATCGAGCAGGGAATCACAGGCATTACGCTGGAGTATTCTTAACAGCTTTGAAGCTAAAATAGCACAGGGAGATACAATACCCGATAAAAATGTAGAATTTTTTAGATGGACAATTAATAGCTCTTACGATATGACAGATACTGCTTTTAATTTCAGGGATGTATCAATGCAATTAAGGATTCCTGCTCTTAGCGATATAAATATGTCGGCAAGTGCTAACTTTACTGTTTATGACGAAGCTAAAAAATGGGACGAAAAGACACAGGATTATACTGGTGCTCGATCAAGGATAAATGAAACACTTTATGAAAACGGAAAAGGTTTGATGAGGTTGACAAATTTCAATATGCAGTTTTCTACATCCTTTTCCTCAAAAGGAATGAATGTAAACTCATCTTTCGGACAAGATGCTCAACCTTCAGCTCCAAAAGACAGTGCTTCCTCAACAGGACTTGGTGACAGATTCAAACAAAGATATGATTTTGAAGAGGAATATGTTGATTTATATGGAGATAATAGCCCGGGATATTCACCTATTGTAATTCCATGGAATTTGACATTAGGTTTAACATTCCAATATTCTGAACCGTTCCAACATCAAATTGAAAGAAGGATAAACCTGACTTCAAGCTTTTCATTCAATCTTACAGATACATGGTCGATAAGAGGAAATGCACAATATGACTTCAAAAATATGGAACTATTGGCACCTTCATTTGAAGTCAACAAAGATATGCATTGCTGGCAATTGTCATTTCAGTGGTGGCCCGTTGGATACAATGCAGGATTTTATCTTCGTTTTGCTATTAAAGCACCACAGTTACAAGACTTGAAAATAGAGAAACAGGACAATCCTCTTCTGAGATATTGAATACCTTATAGTAAAAATTTATAAATATATTACAATTAATTCAAATATTTCGATTATCTTTGGGTTTAGATAAATTTGATTATTATATTTTATTTTTAGGGTGTTTATGGCTTCAAGTGAATTTACTCCAAAATGGATGTTAGCATTGGTAATATCTCCTATCTTTTTCTCGTTCATTTATTATTATTTTGGCAGATTAATAATTGACAGCCAGATGTCACTTTTCGAGTATGTTCAACTGACTTCGTTAATTGCTGTAGCCGTTGTTGGGGGTTATCAACTATACTTTTGGACGCAAAGAAACAGTAATTTTTTTAAAGTCAGAGTTCTCAAAATATGGATAGATGACTATATCCCATTTTGGCCCAAATGGGTTTGGGTTTACAGTTTCTTTTACTATATACTTATAGGCGGTTTCCTGATGATGATACCGAGTATCGAAAGAGGAGTTTATGTGATTTTTGGAGGTTTAATACTCCTTGTTTCTCAATGTATATTTTTTATCCTGTTCCCTGCAATAAACCCACCGGAATGGCGGCAATTTGAAGAAAATACAATTTCAAAAAAGTTTTTGAAATTTGTTCAGGGATTTGACGATGAGAACAATTGTTTCCCAAGCATGCATTGCTCTTTGGCAACATATATAAGTCTCACCATGTATCCTGTCATTACCTATTATTCATTTATCCCAATATTTTTGATTGCAATTAGTTGTCTTTTCACAAAACAGCATCAATTTATGGACGTTATACCCGGAGTCGCTCTTGGCAGTTTAGTTTACTTGCTTGTATTTTAAACATTTTAACTCAATTGTTCGTAATGAAATTAACCCCAAAAATTTATAGTTCCTAATTACCACGACCCCAGCTCCGGTCACCAGTCCCGATCAATTATCCATTTTCCATTTTCCATAATTCAACTAATTTATGTAATTTTGATTTTATTGAAAATGATAATTATAGAAACAATGAAATAGATGCGGATAACTCGCTCATTTATACCGAACTTATTTACTTTGGCAAATCTATTCTCAGGATTTACCGCATTAGTTTATATATCAATGGGAGATTATCACCGGGCGGCAGCATTTATATTATTTGCGGCAGTCTTCGATATGCTTGATGGGATAGTTGCGAGAATTTTCAGGGCAACAAGTGAACTTGGGGCAGAACTTGATTCACTTTGCGATGCTGTATCTTTTGGAGTAGCACCGGCTTATATGCTCTACCATTTATATTTTTATCAACTTGGACAAATGGGAATATTATTAGCATCATTACCTGCATTAGCAGGAGTTCTTCGATTAGCAAGGTTTAATGTTATGACAGTCAGCTTTGATGATAAAGAATATTTTACAGGAATGCCTATACCTGCGGCGGCTTTGACTATTGTTTCTTATGTTATTTTCTTTCATTTAAAACCTGATATTCCATATGATTATAAAACTATATTGATTTATGCTGTTACTTTCTTAGCTTCAGCATCAATGGTTTCGAAAATAAAATTCGATAATCTGCCAAGACCAACAAAAAAATCATTTAAGAAAAGACCAATTGCCTCAATTATTTTTATAATCGGTTTTGCCGCTTCAATAATAACTAAGGGCCGCTTTGTATTTCCCTTTATGCTCTTCTATATTTTTTTAAGCAGTATCAGACATTTTATAATATGGATTAAAGAAACGAGGGAAGCTGTTGACGAATTTGATGAGACCGAAGATTTTGATGAAAGTCAGTATAATCTCTAAGTTGAATAAGCATACTACACTATTTATTCTAAATACTAAATTTTACATACTACATTTTACATTAAATTTTTGCTATTGCTTCGTTTTTGGTTAATTTAAATTATAATATTTGTACAAATTTGGATTTTATTGATGAAAACTTATAAAGCACAAGTAAAGATAACATTAAGAAAGGGTATATTGGATGTTCAGGGCAAAGCTGTGGAACATGCATTACATTCAATTGATTTTAAGGCATTAACCAATGTTAGAATTGGGAAATACGTAGAATTACAAGTAGAAGCTGAAAACGAGACTAAAGCAAAAGAATTGGTTCATTCTGCGAGCGAGAAACTGATAGCCAATCCGATAATCGAAGACTTTGAAATTTCCATTTTTGAATAACCGATATTAGGATTGAAATATGATAAAATATGGAGTAGTTGTTTTCCCCGGGTCAAATTGTGACCATGATGCATATACTGCCGCATCAGTTAATTCAGGAGCTAAATCTGTTTACCTTTGGCACAAGGATACCAAAATTCCTTCTGATATAGAATGTATTGTTTTGCCGGGTGGTTTTTCTTATGGTGATTATCTTAGGTGTGGTGCAATAGCAAGATTTTCTCCAATTATGAAAGAGGTTATTAACTTTGCAGGAAATGGCGGGAATGTTATTGGTATTTGCAATGGCTTTCAAATCCTTTGTGAAGCAGGACTACTACCCGGAACTTTGCTCAGAAATGATTCCCTTGCATTCAAATGCCAGGATGTACATTTAAAAACAATCAATAATTCAACGGTTTATACTTCTACGTTAGATGTAGGTGAAGTAATTACTATTCCCATAGCACATGGAGAAGGTAATTATTTTGCAGATGATGATACTTTAAAGGAATTGGAAAACGAAAACAGAATAATTTTTAAGTATTGTGATATCAATGGGAATGTTGTTCCGGACTCAAATCCTAATGGGTCCTTGAAAAATATAGCAGGTATTATTAATAAGAATGGAAATGTTTTAGGCATGATGCCGCATCCCGAGAGATATTGCGATAGTGTTTTAGGAAGGAATGACGGATTGAAAATATTTCAATCAATTAATCTCAAAGGTCATCCTGAATTTGATTTTAAAGAGACTAGTCAATAGAAAATTGTAAGTAATAATTGGTAATTTATAATAGGTGATTTATGTTTGGTTTACCCGGTGGTTGGGAATGGATTCTCATAGTATTTGTAATAGTTTTGCTTTTTGGAGCCAAGAAAATACCTGAACTTTTCAAGGGATTAGGTTCTGGAGTAAAAGAATTTAAGAAAGCAGCTTCTATTGATGATAAAAATGAGAAGAAACTTGATGAAAAAGCTGAATAGAAGATGATAATAATTAACATTACAGAATTAAAGAACTAATATGTTTGATATTGGCGGACCGGAATTATTAGTAATTTTGTTAGGTATTATTGTTCTTTTCGGACCAAAGAAAATACCTGAAGTTGCTCAAATGATTGGAAAAGGTATTCAAAAAGTACGAACAGCCCAAACCCAGTTCAAGGAGCAAATAGATGAGATTCAAACAGAATTATCGGTTATCAATAAAACCGATTTTAATGTTAATACTGACCCAAGAATCAATGAAATTAGTGCTAATGATTTGAAATCTGAGCATTTCTCAACAAATAAAAATTTGTTAAAAGCTGAAATTGAAAAACCTGCAGAAGAAAATTTGATTCCAAATTCAGAAGAACAAGGATTTACACCGGTGCAACCTAAAATAGCTGAAGATCCATACAACCTTGACTCCCCTGAAAAAGACGAATCTAATTTAGCAGAATCTCATCTAAACGGAAGTTCACACGAATTACAAGGATAAAAAAATTATAGATTTTTGGGAATAGTAAAGATGAATTTTGAACCTTTATTCTTTGCAGATTCAATATGCAATTGACCACCATGTTTTTCTATGAATTCTTTGGTAATGATTAAACCTAAACCGGTACCTTTCTCCTGTGAAGTACCTAAAGTAGTAGTTTGAATGTCTATCCTGAAAATCTTATCAATCATATCAGGTTCTAATCCAACTCCACTATCAGAAACAGAAATTTTCCAGAATTCAGACTCATCAAAGTAATCAATTGTAATTTTACCTCCGGGATTTGAAAACTTAATGCTGTTTGAAATTAGATTTCTCAGAATACTATACAGCATATTTTTATCGGCAATCATTTCTGCATTATCAGGAACATTGATAATAATCTGTACTTGTTTTTCCTCAGCATGTATCCTGTGATGAGCTAATATATGTTTGAAAACATGGCTTAGGTTTATTTTCTCGGGAATAAATTCAATTTTGCCGGATTGAGACCGCGACCATTGTAAAAGATTTTCGATTAGATGCAAAGAAGTTTGAGCAGAATCATCAAGAACTTTTGTTATTTCCATGATTTTTTCTTTACTCAACTCATCGAATTTATTGGATAAAAGATCTGTTACATTTTTAAACCACCAAAGTGGACTTTTAAGGTCATGAGCCATGATACTAAAAAACTTATCTTTAGCTATATTTGCTTCATTTAAATCCTGATTTAATTTCTCGAGACTTAAATTTTGTTCTGTAATTTTTTGGTTT
>CAZEHW010000224.1:0-3304 GCA_964511865.1 uncultured Hyphomicrobiales bacterium
GATCCATGACATAAAAATTGTTTTGATACATAAAAAGTTTCACCATTAAATGAAGACACATATTTACCTGCTAATCCTAAACGTAAGATACTTCTTCCTGAATGTATCTCATAGAACATGGATAATTTCGCAAATAAGGGATAATTTATATTTGAATTATCCTCCATTTGAGTATATCTCAATAACATTGCATTGACTACAAAGTTTTTGAGAAACCTTTGTTCGATTGTAGCATAAAAATTAAAAATATTTCTGTCCGAGCCGTTTGTATGAAAATATAATCCATAGTTTGAAAAACACTCAATTCGATTAGTTGTGCTTCTGTATGATGCTCCCAATTTAATAATCGTGTTTTCTTCTTTGTATGTGTATTCACTCAATAAAAGGATATTCTTCTCGTTTTCCAAATGGAATCCTTCAACCGGTGAGGGCATTCTTTCGGAAATAGATAAATCAAACATCAAAGAATTAATTTCATCAATTTTAATATTTAGTTTTAGCCCTTCAGAAAGTACTGTTTTGTTAAAGTAATTCCTAATACGAACACCACCAAAAATTGAAAACATATCGAATAATTCAAATTTACCCAGTGCATAAGCCGCAAGAGATTTTGTTTCCAGTGAATCATGATAAAAGGATTTTTCCAAATCAACCATATACGCATCTGCTCCGGCTTTCAGTGTGAATGACTTGAATAGTTCATGTTCTAAACTGACATTTCCACCATAGTATCTGCTCATAGATTTCTCATTTCCGAGAGAATCAATCATTTCCATTTTATAATAAGGAATTGATTCCAATTCCCAATTTGAATTTGAAACATAAAGGTTGCCGCTAACAACTGAACTTGTGTCATCATTTAATTGTCTTGTAATACTCAGAGTCAAATCATGTCTGAATACACGTTGACTAAAATCTGAATAATATGGAGTAGCCCAGACTTCATCAATAATTTCAGTTTTACCATCATCATCAATTGAATTCATACGGTCAATTCCGCCATTTAAACCGATTCCATAGTTCGTAAAGTATTCAATTAAGGATATATCCGTTTTTTCATCGGGTGTCCATCGTATAAGTCCTCTGACATTCCATGAATCAACCCAGGAGTTATCATATCTTCCTTCACCTGTTTGTCTTCTGAATCCAAATGTGAAATTGAAATTAGGAGCAAAGTTCTGGCTGAAAATACCGTCAGCACTAAGGTATCCATTACCTCCCTGTGAATACCACAATCTAGTGAATGGAGTTTTGGTATTATATTTGATTTCCTGAAGATTGAGCATAGCACCTGAAGAATTATCGCTTAATATAACAGCTTCCGAACCTGTTATTACTTCGACGCTTTCAAAAAATTCTGTGCAAAGTTGTTCTGGATTTAATGAGGAATATTCTGCATCGAACAAAGGTCTGCCGTTAAATGAAAATGCAATATTATTCGGATTTGTACCAAAAAAAGAAAAGCTGTTGAACAATCCCGGACTACCTATATTATAAGAATAGGCAGGTACAAATTCTTCCAGCATTTCCGAAAAACCATGATATTCCTTAAATGCTAAATCAGTCTTGTTGATTTTCCTGAAACTCTCGCTGAATATTTTGTTAACACTGCCATGCTTGCCGTATGGCTCAAAAAGTTTGGCTGTGTCCTGCTGTGTTATTGTCGAAGATGACTGAGTATTGTCATCCTGAGCTTGTCTAAGGGTGTCATCCTGAATTTGTCTGAGCGAATCACCCTGAGACAGTCTAAGGGTGTCATTTGCAGTATCCTCTTGAAAATTCAAACTTAAATATTGATTTGCACTAAGATAATTATTGCTTATTAAAAAGCAACTAACTATGCTCATCAATATTAAACCAATTTTGTGCATTAAATTTTACTATTAATTTACACTTAATCCAGTGTCATTCCTGCAAAAGCAGGAATCTATTATTTACAAGATTTTTAGATTCCTGCTTTCGCAGGAATGACATATCAAAACCAACAAACTTTTAAACTTTTAAACTTTCAAACTAGAGTAAAGGATCCTGAATCCCGATTTCCAATTCATTATCTTCAATGTAATCATCGTCGTCATCATCGAAACCATTTGGTCTTCCTGCATCTTTTGCTACAGTCGTTATATCTGCAATCATATCACCATCATCCAAACGAATGAGCCGGACACCCTGAGTAACCCTGCCAATAGTTCTAATATCCATTACAGGTTGACGGATTAAAACACCTTTATGAGTAATTACTATTAAATCTTCAGTATCCATAGCTGATAATATTCTTACAACCTTACCTGTCTTTTCAGTAATATTCATGGAGATTACACCTTTAGCACCGCGTTTTGTCAATCGAAAATCTTCGTATCTTGTGCGTTTACCTAAGCCCTTTTCTCCGATGACGATTATTTGTTCGTCAGGTCTGGTAACAGCAACCATCGAAACCACATAATCTTTTCCTTGCAACCTTATACCTCTTACGCCTGTTGCCGTTCTGCCCATTGACCTTACGTCACTTTCCCTGAATCTGCATGCCAAACCATTACGTGTGCCTATAATAATATCATAAGTTCCATCAGTTAATTTAGCTTTTATTAATTCATCACTTTCGTTTAAATTAATAGCAATAATACCGGTACTTCTAACATTAGCAAAGTTTGATAATTGAGTTTTCTTTATTACACCTTGTTTGGTTGCCATGATAATATAACGTTTATCGTCAAATTCAGTAATTGACAAATAAGTAGTAACATTTTCATTATTTTCTTTGGGTATTACGTTTGCCAGAGACCTTCCTTTAGCCGCACGTCCTCCTTCGGGTAAATCATAAATTTTTACACGGAAACATCTACCTCTGTCCGTAAAGAACAGAAGATAATTATGAGTGGATGCCTGAAATACATGTTCGACAAAATCATCATCATATGTACTTGCTCCGCTTGAACCACGACCTCCTTTATGCTGTCTTCTGTAATTTGATACAAGAGTTCTCTTTATGAATCCCTTGTGGCTGATTGTAACGATAACGTCTTCATTAGCAATCATATCTTCCATTGTGAATTCCTGAGAATCATGTATGATTTCTGTCCTTCTTGCATCACCAAATTTTTTCTTTATCTCAAGAAGTTCTTCGGAAATAATTTGCAACTGAAGAGTTTGGCTTGAAAGAATTGAATTCAAATATTCAATTTTCTTAATAACTTCTTTATATTCCTGAAGAATTTTGTCTCTTTCGAGACCTGTTAATTTTTGCAATCTCATATCAAGGATTGCTTTTGCCTGAATTTCCGAGAGTTCAAATTTTGCCTGTAAT
>CAZEHW010000224.1:3314-5682 GCA_964511865.1 uncultured Hyphomicrobiales bacterium
GATTCTCTAATTGTTTTGATTACTTCATCAATATTATCAAGAGCAATTATAAAACCTTCCAAAATATGTGCCCTTTTCTCGGCGGCATCTAGGTCAAATTCGGTTCTTCTTATCAACACAATATTTCTGTGTTTGATAAAATGCTGCATCATTTCTAATAAAGTTAATACTTTCGGTCTGCCGTCAACAAGAGCAAGCATATTACATCCAAAAGTAACCTGCATCTGAGTATGCTTATATAGATTGTTAATAACAACATTCGGAATTGCATCTCTTTTAATTTCTATAACTACACGAATACCATCTCTGTCTGATTCATCGCGTATATCCGATATTCCTTCAAGGTGTTTTTGCCTGACAAGTTCTGCTATTTTCTCTATAAGATTTGCTTTATTTACCTGATAGGGCATTTCAGTAATAATAATAGAAGTTTTACCTTTTTTATCTTCTTCAATTCCAGCCCTTGCTCTTAAAATAACTCTGCCTCTTCCGGTTTGATAAGCTTCCCTGACTCCGCTATATCCATATATAATCCCACCTGTTGGAAAATCCGGTGCCGGAACAAATTTCATCAATTCTTCAACTGTGAGATTAGGATTGTTTATTAATGCAATTAATCCATCAACAATTTCGGATAAATTATGTGTTGGTATATTTGTTGCCATTCCTACGGCAATACCGCTTGCCCCATTAACCAATAAAGTCGGGAAAACAGTAGGTAATACTGTTGGTTCTTGAAGTGATTCATCAAAATTCGGAACAAAATCAACTGTATTTTTTTCGATATCTCTTAGCATTTCGGTAGCTGTCCAAGCGAGTCTTGACTCCGTGTACCTCATAGCCGCAGGGGAATCTCCGTCAATAGAACCGAAGTTACCCTGTCCATCAACGAGAGGATATCTCATTGACCACTCCTGAGCTAAACGTACCATAGCTTCATAAACAGAAGAATCGCCATGGGGGTGAAATTTACCTAAAACTTCACCGACTATTCTTGCTGATTTTTTATGTGCCTTATTCGGTTGAACTCCAAGTTCGTGCATGCCGAATAATATCCTTCTGTGAACCGGTTTCAATCCGTCTCTAACATCCGGTAGTGCTCTCGATACTATAACAGACATAGAATAGTCGAGATAAGAATTTTTCATCTCGTCTTCAAGGTCTGTAGGTACAATTTGTTCTCTTGCCAATAAGCTCATAGCTTAAATTTCCCCCTCAAAATCTATTAAAATATAACTTACAAAAATACGAAAAATTAATGAATTAAACTAATTGATAATCTCTATTTTTTTAAATATATCAGATATTATATATCTATATTAATGAAGCACTTATAAGTGTGTTGATGTTTTGTGAAGTAATATTCTATTCTGCTCTATTTACAAAATTTGCTAAATGTTTCTGATGCTTTTTCAAAACCTAAATTGCTTGCTTTATACCAGTCATCACAAGCTTCTTCAAATTCTCCAATCTTAGCTTTTGCATGCCCTCTTAAATAATATGTCTCAGGAAAGTCGGGATTAAGTTCGATTGCTTTATTGTAATCTGCCATAGCTCCCTTAATATCTTCAATTGCATACTTGGCTATTCCTCGACTTTTATATGCTATAGCTAAGTCAGGATTAAAATCAATTACTCTATTGAAATCAAGTATAGCACTTCTAAAATCTCCAAGACCGCATTTTGCATTTCCTCTATTAAAATATGCTTCTATATAATTAGTATCCTTACTAATTGATATATTGCAATCAGATAATCCTCCACTGAAGTCTCTGATATAATTTTTTGCTGCTCCTCTATTATTAAACGCTTCAACAAGTTCAGGATTTATCTCAATTACTTTGCTAAAATCCAAGATAGCTTGATTATAGTCGCCAAGCTCAATTTTTAAGGATCCCCTATCATAATATGATTCCAAAAAATTTGGATTAAGTTCAATTGCTTTATTGAAATCTGAAATAGATTGATTGTATTCTTTAAGTCCACTTTTTGAACAACCTCTATTATAATAGGCTTCTGCAAGATATGGATTAAGCTCAATTGCCATGTTTATATTAAGAATAGCTCCTGAATAATCAAATAACTTATTTTTATAATCACCAATATAATTATATACGATATTTTTTGATTGATTAAAATCTAAAGCATTTAGATAAGATTTTTGTTCTATTGCTTCTTGATTTATTTTTAGTTTATCAATATAAGATTGTTTTGATGTTTCTAAATCTTTTGTTGTTTCCCAATATATATTATTATATGCATCTTTCCAATAGATTAACACATGTTTTGGAGCCATCATACTGTATATGGGTAAAAATAAACATTCTCCTATTGTAAGATAAGTTAAAGATAAAAACTTACAATCCAT
>CAZEHW010000225.1:0-5667 GCA_964511865.1 uncultured Hyphomicrobiales bacterium
GAATTTCTTATTCCAGCACGCGGTTTAATCGGTTTCAGGAGCCAGTTTTTGACTGATACAAAAGGAGCAGGAGTGATGAATACATGGTTTGAAGGATACGAACCATGGTTTGGTGACATCCCTCACAGATTAAAAGGAGCAATTATAGCGGACAGGTCAGGTAAGGTAAATAATTTTGCTCTGATAGCAATGGCAGACCGCGGTGAATTATTCGTATCGGCAGGAACAGAAGTTTATCAGGGAATGGTTGTTGGCGAGCGAAATAAAGCTCTTGATATGGATGTGAACATTACGAAAGAGAAAAAGCTTTCCAATATGCGTAGTTCGACATCTGAAATAACAGTTACAATCAGACCTCCCCGCCCTATGTCGCTTGACCAGACAATAGAGTTTATAGCAGAGGATGAACTTGTTGAAATTACACCACTAAACATTCGTTTACGCAAAATGGAACTTGACCCGAATAAAAGAAAGATTAAGACCAGAAGCTGAGTTGTTAATCGTCAATTGTTAATGAATTTTTTTGTCATTCCTGCGGAAATAGGAATCCAAAAATTATTTGTCACAGTAATAGTCAATAAACGAATTACCCCCGAACTGAATGAAAGAATGACTAAAGAATTTAATTGCTAAAAAAGTATGTTGAAAACTTTGTTAACAAAAAGTGATATATGTGGATAATACAAAATCTGAATATATTTCAATGAAAATCCCAGCTTAGTTTTTTTTTCAATCGAAATTTATTATTATTGTATCTTAAAGTTTTATAAAAATGAAAATAATAGTTAATTTTTAAAATTAAGGAGAGATATAATGAAATTCAAATTACTTTTAGTGCTGATAATAGCTGCTATATCGTTTGGACCTACAACGAGTACTCTTATGGCTCAGAAATCAACCTGTAACGAAGCAATTACCATTGAACCATTAAACTTTTTACTAAACAGTGTTGTTAATGCGAAATATGAGCAAAAGTTATCACCAACAAATTCTTTTACTGTTGGAGCTTTGATAGCTTATAGGACAACAAGCGGAAGTACAAGCGGTTCCTGGCTGGGTTTAGGAATTGGCGGCTCATACAGATGGTATTATGATTTGTTTAAAACCAGACAAAAAGCTCTTCAGGGGTTCAGTGTAGGTCCGCGAGGAACTATTACATATTATAGCTTTAGCGGAGACCATAATGTAAAGGACGACAATACTACTGTTCTTACTATCGGCGGAGAAGCAATGTACAAATGGGTTTGGGATTCTTTTGTTTTAGAAACAGGAATAACTCTTGATTTTCCTGTTTTTGGACATAATGATTTGACATGGTCTTATGGCAGTTTCGGATTAAATGCCGCTATTGGTTACGGCTGGTAAACCTATAAGAAATTTAATAAGTTTTAAATTAATTGTTCCTATCTTATATGAAGTTAGGAACAATTTTTATTTAAAGTAAGAATTATTGTAATATATAAGAGCTTAACTTTTTTCAATTTCTTTCGTAAAATAAAGTAATTAAAGAAAGGAATTTTATGAAAACAATATTAATAATTTATTTAGTCTTTTTATCTGCAATCAGTCAAAATCTTATTGCTAAGGATAATTTTATTGTCTCAGCAACTTATAATAAAAATTTCTTTTCTGAAAATATAATTGATATGTATGGAATAAATATCGAAATATTTATAACGAAGAATATTAGTATTAACTATTCTCTTACTTTAGGAAGCGATGGAAGGAATTTAGCTTTACACACAACAGGCGGAATTATTGGTGGAATAAACCTTCTGGGATATGCAATTGAGGATGATTATTATGATGATGAGGAAAGTTCATCAGGATTTATTTATGGTTCATCTGTTATCATGATGGTTCTACCTGAAGGAATAAACATACACGTACCTCTGAGTAAGTATATTTCGTTAGTACCATATATTCATCCGCTCGGATACGATTACATATTTAATGACAGAACAATCAGCAGTTGGACTAAAATTTATGTACAACATAAATGATAATATTGTATTAATTCCTCAAGCCGGTGTCTCATTATTTTATGCTACTGAAAACCATACGAACTATAACTTAGGATTGTCTTTGGGAGTGAAACTTTAAAACACAAAAACTTGTTTGAGGGATTAAATATAACAATAAAAAAAGGGAAAAAATAGTTTTTATCCCGACAGGGATTAAACTATGGTAACACAAATAAACCAAACTGCTCTTATCCCGTCAGGGATTAAACTATGGATTTTAAAATATTTTTCGGTAAATTACAATGAAATTTTTTGTAAATGAGATTGAATTATGAACAACTTATTTGATGATGATGATAGTAAAATAAATGATTCTGAAGCTCCTTTGGCTGACAGAATGCGACCGAGAACTATTGATGATGTCGTGGGTCAATCGCATTTAATCGGTGAGGATGGTCCTTTGAGGAATTTCTTTGAAACCGGAGAATTCCCGTCTATGATTTTTTGGGGACCCCCGGGGACAGGGAAAACCACTCTTGCATACATAATTGCAGAACAATCGAATTTCAATTTCACTCGGCTTTCTGCTGTTGAATCGGGTGTTAAGGATGTTCGGGAAGTTATCACTAAAGCACAATACCTGAAAAAGCAGGGTAAAAAATCATTGCTTTTCATTGATGAAATTCACAGATTCAACAAAGGACAGCAAGATGCCTTTCTTCATGCAGTCGAAAAGGGCTTAATTACTTTGATTGGTGCAACTACTGAAAATCCATCATTTGAAGTCAATCCTGCATTGCTCAGCCGTTGCCAGGTCTATCGTCTGCAAATGCTTTCTGATGATGATATTAGAAAAGTAGTAAACAATGCCATCACTAAAGATGAAATTCTATCGAAGTCGCAAATTGAAATTGAAGATTTGGATTTTCTCATAACAATTTCGGCAGGCGATGCGAGAACAGCGTTAAATGCAATCGAATTATCGCTTAAATTACGAAAAGTTTCCAACGAAAAATTCGTAATAAACAGAAAAGTTTTAGAAAAAGCACTTCAACAAAAAACTGCCCAATACGATAAAAAAGGTGAATCGCATTATGATACCATTTCTGCTTTTATCAAATCATTGAGAGGTTCTGACCCTGACGCAGCAATGCTTTGGCTTGCCAAGATGCTCGATGCCGGCGAAGACCCGAAGTTTATAGCAAGACGAATGGTGATATTTGCCAGTGAAGACATAGGTAATGCAGATACCTATGCTTTGACTTTAGCTGTATCTGTTTTTCAGGCAGTGAATCTGATTGGAATGCCGGAGTGCAGGATTAATCTTGCCCAAGGAGTTACTTATCTTGCCTCATGTCCTAAATCTAATGCTTCTTATATGGCAATAAAACATGCTGAAGAAGACGTTCAAAACGGTGTCCCTTTGTCGGTACCTTTGCATCTACGGAATGCTCCTACAAAGCTGATGAAAGATGAAGGATATGGCTTGGATTACAAATATCCTCACGATTTCGATAATCATTTTGTTGAAGTAAATTATTTTCCTGAAGGAATGAAGGAAAAAGCTTATTATAAACCCGGAGATTTCGGCAAAGAAAAACAGTTTAAAGAATGGCTGGGAAAGATATGGAAAAAGAGAAGATAATAGTCATTCAATAAAACTTTCATCAATCTTTCCATATTCTAAAGCCGCGGAAAAGGTGGGATTCGAACCCACGGTACCTTGCGGTACACACGCTTTCCAGGCGTGCCAGTTAAACCACTCCTGCACCTTTCCAAGTGTACAAAAATAGGCATTTTTTTTGGAATAGAGCTAAACTAATTGAACGATAATTGAGTTTACTTCGCTTCGTTTTCTATGAGGATATGTATCCATATGATAATAAATACATGGATTCGGATTGTCAGGAAGAATTAACTACTCATAGGAATCTGCTCGGATTATCATTAGAAACAGATTATATTCCTTTAGCTTCTAACAATATTAAAGATTTAGAATTTGAAGGTCAGAAAATAAATGCAGTTTTGAACAAATTTGCAAATACTTTAATACTTGAAATCAATTATGATTATAAGTTGTTTAGCATTAACAAAAGTATTAGTATTACATATGAATTCTACCATACTGAAAAAGCCGGTTATCCATAATAATCATTATGAATATCCGGCATTTTTCCTGACTATCATTCAGGGCAGTCGCCAACTTTTAAAATCAATTTTTTCTCGTCCCAAAGGTTTTTTGAACCACTTGCCACAGTTACTCCAAGCATACCTAAACCCCAGCCGCATGCTCCATAAAAATGTGCTTTCATCATCTGACATGCCGGATAAGTATTGTAATAACCATCCAATAAAAATGCAGTATGGAACCAACCTACAGTAGTACCCATAAATGATATTTCAAAACGAGGAACAGCTATCCCCCATGAAACTTGAACGGGACCCGGACCTCCTGTATGCTGGTCTTTTTCTTTATGTTCACCCTCTTTTATTGCTGATGTCTTGAGGTTACCTGTAGCACTAGCAGTTTTATTTTTTGGGACATACGAAAAACCTTGGTCGGCACTGTAAGTAAATTTCTCTGACATCAGGCAGGAACCACCCGGTGGAACATAGGAATTTATAACACCAAGAAATTTTATACTCCAAGTAAAAAATGGAATACCCAAAGGACCTGCTACTAATGGAAAAGGAATTTCTATACCATAATCTTCTCCGGAACCCGCGGCAATTGCCGTAACTGTAAATTCACCCGATAAATCATTTGCTTTGGTATTAAATTCGGTTAGTTGTTTGTCCCGAATTTTCAAATCACCTTTGGAACGAAATCTTCTGAAAACACCGTCTATTATCAATTTACCAACAGATACATCCGCAACAGATTTCTCGAAAGTAATTTTTACCGGAGTTTCCATCTCCTGAAAAGTAATTTCTCCAATGACTTTAATTGATTTGATTGAAAATTCGAATTGATACTTTCTCTCTCCAATAACCTGAATTTCAGCTCCGTTTTTCTTGAGATTACTTAGTGTGGTTTCTTCTGTAAACTCAACCCCGTAATCCCAAGATATATCGGCATCTTTAACGGCTTCTGTCAATGGTACAGGTTCTGAATTTATGATTATACTCGATCCAATTGTCGCCTTGTTCGTCACCCTGCAAATAGCAAAATCTCCAATAACAAAAATATCACCTTCTTCAAGTTGAGAAGCTTTTGTGGAACTTGTTTTGAATTTAAACGTAAAATCAACAGAATCAATATCTGTTAAATCAATCAGGTCATTTTTTTCAAAATTGATTACGCCTTCTTCCCATGTAATCTGAGATTCAGCTTTGTTATCAGACCAAACATTTGTTGGTTCTGAAGAATTATCATCTGAACAACCATAGCCAATTAATATGACAAACAAGGATGAAACAAATAACGTATTAAAGAAATTACTTTTCATTTTCATCAATCACTCCAAAATTAATTAATAATTATTAATAAATATAAGTTAAGTTTTCCAAATATCAAAATATCAAAATAAAAAAATCCCGGCAATTACAATCACCGGGATTTCTCACTATCGACTAACGACTAACGACTGTCGACTAACAACTACATCGCATCGATAATCGCATTGAAAGTCGGGCTTGGTCTCATAACCTTATAGGCTTTCTCATCATCAGGCATATAATATCCGCCGATATCTGCAGGCTG
>CAZEHW010000226.1:0-5614 GCA_964511865.1 uncultured Hyphomicrobiales bacterium
TTTTTTAGAAATATCTCTAAATATGTAGACAGCAAAAAATCAGCGAAATCAGTTTCAATCAAAGGTTCAGACAGTTTCTATTTTCTATCTTTCTAATTTCTATTTTCTATAGCCGGTTCAGACATTCTTCCCTTCCTTTATGTGTATCACATACGAATAAACAACCGGAATTAATACAATCAATCCAATATAAATGAAATATACTATAGCTAAAATTCCTAATGGGAGGAGCATCCCGACAATCATCATTGCGATTGATGCAAAAACCCATAACTTGCCAGCCATCCTGTGAGTTCTGTTCCAGTTATCTTCATTTGCCAAAGTCCAGGGAGTTTTTATTCCGACAAAGTAATTCGATTTGAACTTGCCCATATAGTTCCCAAGCACCATGAATAAAACCAATGTAAGATTGATAACAATTACTCCAATATTCAAATCATTTCCAAGCCCTGCAAGAAAAAGTATCACAAATAGGAAAAACAGCATACCTATAATGGAAAGCCGCAGAACATTGTACGAAGTGCCAAAAACTTTGTAGTTTTCCCTTTTAGGGTCAATTCTCGGCAAAAGAAAAAACATAAAATATAAAATGATATTCAAACCCGGTACTAAAAATAATCCGATTTCTTTTCGAGTGTATTGGTCAACTTCATTCGAGAAATTCCAATGGGTTGGAATTTGAGGCGGAAAATCGTTCCAATAAATCCCAATCATTACGAATGGAATAAGCAATAAAAGTAAAGCGGGAAATTCTTTTTTAAAAAAATTATTCGTTTCCATTTTTTCCTCCTGATGTATTTTTTTCAGAAATTAATTTCGATTTTGTTAATTGAAAGAACCATTTAACGACTTCATCAAGAACAGAAGTGTTTAAGGTATAGTAAACAAACTGTCCTTTTTTGATTGAAACCACAAGGTCGCCCTGCCTAAGTAAATCCAGATGATAAGAAATGCTTGGTTTTGAGATATTGAATTTTTCTGCTATTTCGCCGGCAGTTTTGTCTCCATCTTTAAGTAATTCAAGGATTTCCCTTCTCGTTACGTCGTCCAGTGCTTTGAATAATTTGTTCATTTCAACTTTTTTATAATTAGTTAATTAAATAATTCTCTAAATATCTATTCAAATATACGAAGAATTTTTAAAATTGTTACAATAAATTTTATGGAAATACTATATTTCTGTAATTTACATTTATTATTAGCTTTAATTGAATTAAAATGTATAGATATTTAACATATTTTATTATTATTTTTTCGCTATCCCTTCTGTCCTGCAAGCAAAATGGAGATTTGGCTAAGCAGAAGAGTCAGGAATTTGAAGAGATTAGCAAAGACATCGATATGCTCGAAGGCAAAAACGAAGAAAATTCTCTGAATAATTCCGATTCAAAAGCTCCTACCTATGATATTAAAGTTATTAATGTTTATCCACATGACTCTCTTGCGTACACTCAGGGATTTTTATATTATAATGGGCTTTTCTACGAAAGTACCGGGTTGACCGGACATTCCTCGCTAAGAAAGGTTGAAGTTGAAACAGGGAAAGTCCTCAAAAATTACAAAGTTAAGGGAGGATATTTCGGAGAAGGAATTGAAATCTATAAGGATAAAATCTATCAGATAACCTGGGTGTCCCAAACCTGCTTTGTGTATAATCTCGAAACATTTGAACTTGTAAACAGCTTTTCGTATCGCGGCGAAGGTTGGGGTTTGACGAAAATTAACAATGAGCTGGTAATGAGTAACGGTTCTAATAAGTTGAAATATTTTAATCCGGAAAATTTCAGCGAAATCAGGACTCTTGAAGTAAAAGAAGGGAATATTTCGGTATATTATCTGAATGAACTTGAATATATAAATGGAGAAATTTGGGCAAATATCTACCAGACAAAGAGAATCGCAAGAATTAATCCCGAAACCGGAAAAGTAAATTCATGGGTTGACCTCTCCCCTCTCAGCAAGTATATAAGCTACGGTGATTCACCTGAAGTATTAAATGGAATTGCCTACGACAAAGAAAACAATCGAATATTCGTAACAGGAAAACTCTGGAAATATGTTTTTGAAATAGAGATAATGGATTCAAATAAAAATGGATGATAAATTATCTTTTACCATCCATTTCTCTAAGTTTTCTTTTTCTTCCCTTCTTCCTTTTCTCCTACCTCCATGTAACTGTCTTCCATTCTACATTTTACATTCTACATTCTAAAAAACCTTCTCCGCCGCTTTCAACTTGTTTTCAAGTTCAAGCACAGCTATTTCATTTTCGGCAGTTTTGTCGCTTTTGTAAAGTTCTTTTGCTTTTTCCAATTCCGGTTTAATTTCTTCGGAATTCAA
This sequence comes from uncultured Hyphomicrobiales bacterium, assembly GCA_964511865.1. Lineage (GTDB taxonomy): Bacteria > Bacteroidota > Ignavibacteria > Kapaibacteriales > UBA2268 > ChocPot-Mid. The sequence continues at coordinate 2,341 of CAZEHW010000226.1, forward strand.
TTCGGCAGAATCGAATGCACTTTCGACAAGTATTGAAACTTTATTACGGTGAACTTCGGTAAAACCGCTTCCTGTAGCGAACAAATGGAGTTTGCCGGTATCGTCAACAACCTTTGTCAACCCAATATCGAGTGTCGAAACGATAGGTGCATGGTTAAACAATATTTGGAAAGGACTCTTGCTTCCCGGCACTGTAACCGATTGAGCTTTGCCCTCAAAAATAACCATCTGTGGTGTTACAATTTCAACATCCAATATCTTTACCTGCTCCATTTATTCCTCTTTTTTATTATCAAATTCACAAATTTTTCATTAAACATTCAATCCCTAACGGGATAGTAATAACTATAATTATTTAACTGTTACCAACATGTAAAATTTCATTCGTAATTCGTAATTGGTAATTCGTAATTAAATTAATTTCCTTCTTTCTTTGCCTTGTCAAAAACCTCGTCAATTGTTCCGACGTAGCTGAATTGTGATTCAGATATTTCATCACATTCGCCTTTAATGATTGCTTTGAATCCTGCTATTGTATCTTCAATTTTTACATATCTCCCTTGGAAACCTGTGAACTGCTCTGCCACTGCAAACGGCTGTGAGAAGAACTTTTGAATCTTTCTTGCACGATAAACAGTTAGCTTATCTTCTTCAGAGAGTTCGTCCATACCAAGAATATTAATAATATCCTGCAAATCTTTATACTTTTGAAGAACTAACCTTACGTTCATAGCTGTATCGTAATGGTCATGACCAATTGCATGTGGATCCATAATTCTCGAAGTCGAATCCAGCGGGTCAACAGCAGGATACAAACCAAGATTCGCAATATCTCTCGATAAAACTGTTTTGGCATCCAGGTGAGTAAATGTATTTGCCGGTGCAGGGTCAGTCAAGTCGTCAGCAGGCACATAAATTGCCTGTACTGAAGTTATAGAACCTTTCTTTGTCGAAGCAATTCTTTCTTCCAAAGCACCAAGCTCACTTGCCAATGTCGGCTGGTATCCAACTGCCGATGGCATTCTTCCAAGCAAAGCCGAAACTTCGGAACCTGCCTGTATAAAACGGAAAATATTATCAATGAAAAGCAATACGTCTTTACCTTCTGTGTCGCGGAAATATTCGGCAATAGTCAAAGCTGTCAAAGCAACCCGTGAACGTGCACCGGGAGGCTCGTTCATCTGTCCGAATACAAGTGCAGTTTTGTCAATAACTCCTGATTCCTGCATTTCGAGGTAAAGGTCATTTCCTTCACGTGTTCTTTCGCCGACACCAGCGAAACATGAGTAACCGCCGTGATGCTTGGCAATGTTATGAATTAACTCCTGAATAATAACGGTCTTACCAACACCTGCACCACCGAATAATCCTGTTTTTCCTCCTTTAGTAAAAGGTTCGATTAAGTCAATAACCTTAATACCTGTTTCAAACATCTCGGTAGAAGTGCTCAAATCTTCAAATTTTGGTGAAGGTCTGTGCATTGAATATTTTTCTTTTGTAACAATCGGACCTTTATCGTCAATCGGGTCACCTGTGATATTAATCAAACGACCTAAAACTTCAGGACCTACGGGTATCATAATCGTTCCGCCTGTATCAATTACTTCCATGCCGCGAACCAAACCGTCTGTTGAATCCATTGCAACTGAGCGAACTCTATCTTCTCCAAGGTGTTGCTGGACTTCACAAACAAGCACTTCGTCTGCACCCGTATCAGCATTTTTCCTCGAAATGTTAAGAGAATTCAATACAGCCGGGATATTACCTTCGGTAAATTCGACGTCAACAACGGGACCTATAACCTGGACAATTTTTCCTTTATTCATGTACTAATCCTTAATTTAATATTAAAATTTATAAATATTTATATTTTCAATTTTATAACAGCTATCTATTCAAATTTGAGCAACAAATTTAATCAAATAATTCATAATAGACAAAGAATAGTATTCAAACAATCCATTTTTCTATAAAAGGATTTCATTTTTGTAATCAAAGGGTAGTGGGGAGATAGAAATTAGAAAGATAGAAAATTAGAAATTAGAAAGGAGAAGGGGAAGAAATGAATTTTATTTAGGTTTTTTTACAGGGGTTTTGTAAATTTGGCTTTACCTAATTTTTAAAGAGACAATAACATAAGTGAATATATTATTAAAAGAAAAAGGAATTAGATTAATTCAAGGTGATGTATTAGAAGTGCTTAAGGAACTACCACCAAATTGCATTGATTTGATTTTTGCAGATCCCCCATATAATTTATCAAATGACGGATTTACCTGCCACGCTGGAAAAAGAGTTAGTGTTAATAAAGGAAAATGGGATAAAAGCAAAGGAATTGATGAAGATTTTGAATTTCATTATAATTGGATAAAAGAATGCAAAAGGATTTTAAAACCAACAGGTACAATATGGATATCAGGAACTTATCATTCAATTTATGCATGTGGATATGCATTACAAAAACAAGACTGGCATCTACTGAATGATATTACATGGTTCAAACCTAATGCATCTCCGAATCTTTCATGTAGAATGTTTACTGCAAGTCATGAGACATTGATTTGGGCTAGAAAGGATAAAAAAGCAAAACATACTTTTCATTATGATGATATAAAAAACGGAAGTTGGGAAAATGATATTTTAAAAAAGCCGGGGAAACAAATGAGAAGTGTTTGGGCAATAGGTACTCCAACCAATGGAGAGAAAAAACATGGAAAGCACCCGACACAAAAACCATTAGCCCTTCTTGAAAGAATAATATTAGCGGCAAGTAATGAAAATGATTTAGTGCTTGATCCTTTTTGTGGTAGTGCAACTACAGGAGTAGCCGCTATCAAACACAAGCGTAAATTTGCTGGGATTGAAATTGAAATAGAATATTTAGAAAAATTTGCTATACCAAGAATAAAAGATGTTATAAGTGATAATGAAAATATATTCTCAAATATAAGAATGGTTTGTGAACCAGAAGTGGAATATAATTTGTTACCACGTTAAAATAATTTTTACAATCATAGGAACTTATAATGAAATATTTAGAATTCTACTCAGACACATTAAGTTTAAAAGACGAAAATCAAGTTTTTAATTATTTAATTGATAATTTAAAACCAAGTATTATGCTATGGGATTACTTTGTCAACTGGGATAAAGTTTATAAAAATACAAAAGAATTTGAACTTGCTTTAAATAATTTAAATTATCTAATTGGAAAGGAAAATTTTGATAAAGAATTTAAGGAATTAATTAAAAGTAACAGTCAAATAATAAAAGC
>CAZEHW010000227.1:0-4511 GCA_964511865.1 uncultured Hyphomicrobiales bacterium
TTAAGATTACTGAGCTTGTAGCAGCCGCAGGAGCCAACTATGCTGCACGATGGTCAACATATCATATTTTTAAATTGAAGAAGGCTATGAAAGAAGCGATTGAGAAGAAAGGTTTTTCATTTATTGAAATCATCTCCCAATGTCCGACAAGTTATGGCAGGAGGATTGGGCAGAAAGAAGGAATTGACCAGCTAAAACACTTCAAAGAAAATTCGATTGATATAAAGAATAAAGATAAATATTCAGAGGATGAATTAGAAAATAAAATTGTTGTCGGCAAATTTGTCGAAAGGGACAGGCGTGAATTTGTTGAAGGTTTGCAGGAAATTAATCAGAAATTATCTAAAAGCTGAAAGAAAAAATTTGGAAAAAATAATTGTAGTTAGATGAGGAAAAAATGAATATTAGATTTTCAGGATTCGGTGGACAAGGCGTAATTTTATCAGGAGTGATTCTTGGTTGGGCAGCCATTCTCGATTGTAAGAATGCAATCCAGACACAATCCTACGGAAGCTCTGCCAGAGGAGGCTCATGTAAATGTGATGTTATTATTCAGGACACTGATATTCATGAACTGGAGCCGGTTTCTATTGATTTACTAATTTCCTTTTCGCAACCGGCATACGATAAATATAAGAAATCTTTAAAATCTGAGGGTATTTTATTTTATGATAATGATTTAGTCCTGGAAACGGAAAACCTTACAAAAAAATTTGGAATACCTGCCACTGATATAGCATTCAAAGAGATGGGTCAGCAGATAATGGCTAACATAGTTATGTTGGGATATCTTACTGCAAAAACAAAAATAATCAGCGTTGAATCAATGGAACAAAGTATATTAGAATATGTTCCTCAAAAACATATTGAAAAAAACATTAAAGCTTTCAGAAGAGGTATTGAGCTGTGAATCTTCTAATCATTTGATTGAACACTCTGAAGTAATTGCAATTGATTATGCATATGTATCCTCAGATTATTTTTATATATTTTTCCTGAGCCTGTCTTTTCGATTGAATCAACAAATTCTATTGAACGAGGCACTTTGAATATTGCCAGACGCTCTTTAGCAAATTTAATGAGTTCTTGTTCAGTAGCAGTTATTCCATGTTTTAGAGCTATGACAGCATGAACTGTTTCTCCCCAGACTTCATCTGGTTTTCCAATTACAGCAGCCTCGAGAACTGAAGGATGTTCATAAAGAATATTTTCAACTTCAATAGAATAGACATTTTCTCCTCCTGTGATTAGCATATCTCTTTTTCTATCAACAATGTTGATGTAACCTTCATCATCAATGTTAGCCAAATCTCCGGTGTATAGCCATCCATCTTTTATAGCTTTTGCAGTTTCTTCGGGCATATTCCAATAACCGGGAGTAATTGTTTCTCCTTTGCAAATGATTTCTCCTACCTCAATACCATCATGATTAATTTCAGATCCATCATCTCTAACAAGTTTCAACAAAACACCAAGGAATGCCCTGCCGGTCTTAGATTTGTAAACCAATTGCTCTTCAAACGTTAAAGTTTTTAAATGTTCCTTTAAAATAGATAATGTCAGATAAGGACTAGTTTCAGTCATACCATAAGTTTGTATATAATCACATTTAAAGGTCTCCATTATTTTCCGGACAAGTGCCGGAGAAATGGGAGCACCTCCGCTTAATATAACACGTAAACTTGATAAATTGTAATCATGGACAGTCTCACAGTTGACAAGCAGGTTAAGCATTGTTGGAATAAGATTACTTAATGTTACTTTTTCATTTTGTATTAAACTTAATGCAGTTTCCGGCTTGAAATTTGGACACATTATGTGTTTACCACCAACAGCAGTAATAGCAAATGCAGCCCAAGCATCAGCAAGGTGAAACATTGGAGCCGCATGAAGCCATACATCTAAATTATTTAATTTCAGTTCCTCAATGGCATTTTGTGAATGAACCGTAACATTTTTATGAGTTAGTATTACTCCCTTCGGCTTGCCTGTAGTTCCGCTTGTATAGTAAAGGTGTGCCATGTCATTTACATCAATTTCCGGTTTAACGTAATAATCAAGTTCAACACTTTTTATACAATCATCGTAATACGAATAATCAAATTTATTGCTGAGGTGATTATCTGTTAAGATTAATCTTGGTGATTCCGAAATATTTATATCTATTTTGTCAACAAATTCTGAATTGGTTATTACTAACTTTGATTTTGAATCATTTAAAATATGTGATATATCGGATGCAGTCAGCCGGGTGTTGATTGAGTTTAGGATAATACCGCAAAATGCACAGGCAAAGTAAGTTTCCATGTAATAATGACAGTTTTGATGTATTATTGAAACAACATCTCCTTTTTGTATTCCGATACTCTTTAGAAATGTTGCTAACCTTACACTCCTATTGTAAAATTCAGAATATGAAAATCTTTTTTGACCACAAACTATGGCTTCTTTCGTTGGATATAATTCTTTTATTTTTTCTAAAAAGTCTGGAATTATCATAAAATCAGATTTTGAATTTTACAATTTTATTATACTAACCGGAAATACCATTCCATTTACTTCAATATTAAGGAAATAATTTCCGGCACTCATTAAAAATTCGGTTGGATTTAAAGTATAAGTTTGCAGTCCCACATTCTTAAAACCTTCGTCCAGCAATTGCTTGTTTCCTTTCAAATCTACTAAGTAAAGCTTGATGGATGCAGCTTTTTCAAGTTCATACTCAAAAGTTAATTTATCAACAAAGGGATTTGGGTAAGCTTTTATTTTAAATCTGTTCGAATTCGAATTAATGCTCACTCCCGATGTGGACACATTTATATCCCATTCAACAGTTGAAACATTAGATATAAAATGTAATGGATTTTTTATCATTAGAGTTGTATCAAAAACAGAAACTGATAATTTATGATTTCCTTCGGTTAAAATATTATTACTTAGGAACAGACTGTCAATGTTTTTACCAAATATTTCATTGTCTAAAAACCATTCAGTCTTTAAAGTGTTTGGCTGAGGTTTTAATAATTTTAGTTTAAAAACCATTTCTTCATCAGTAATATTTACATTTGAATTTTCAGGAAAATAATTATCAATAGGATTAACCAATTCAAACAAACGCATTAATATAGCTTCAGCACAAACTTCACAAAATGGTGCACCATTGCTTCTCATAAGACAATCAATTTTCGGTCTGAACCAACCTGTTGGATTATATGCGGCACCTTCAAAAAGTCCTATGATATTCAGGTAATCACCAGTTGCAGGAGTTGGTATAGGCGTATTTGGTTCAATCCAGTGGTTCCATTTTATAGAGTCCCTTCTTGTTTCCTGAGTTGTATTTGGTGTTTCTCTTGGAGTGCTTCCGGTGTAAGAATATTCATCCCCAAGCTTCGCAAATCCATGACCGAATTCATGGACAAGTACTTTGTTAGCACCGGAACTCATGGATGTTGTGGGATATGTCCCTCCGCTGCCACCGTAATAACCAGTATTTGCAACAATAAATGCTAAGTCATAATCTGGAACATTTAATGTGAGTACATCAAATATTTTACTATAGAAAAGAGGTGCGAGAAGCCGGTGAACACTTCCGGCATCAAGCCGTGAACCGAAATAATTATTTACATTCATTATGGGAACACTTTTACAACCATCTTCTTCAAAACGCTGTTCGTGGCTTACTCCGGATTCTTCAGAAACAACATCTACACGAAAAACATTGATATATTCCCTGTAATGGGATAAGGGCTCAAATCCAATAAATGCAGTTGACAATTGTTGAATATCCGATTCATATTTTCCGAGGTCGTTATATGTATATCCGTCACCGAGATAAATAATGTTTAATCTGTTAAAGCCGGGACCATTATTGACAATTGTATCAACATTGAAAACTTGAGCATGAATGCTTGCTGTTACAAGTAGTGAAAATAAAATTATTATCTTTCTCATTTAATTCTCCAATAAATCAAATTTGCCAATTAAAAGTAATTTACCATTCTCCTTAATATCATCAATTGTTAAATATCGCATATCCCTGTTCAAATTAATACGAATGAAAAACTCGATTGTTTCCCTGACTTCTGAAACAGATTGGTAATTGCCGTTTTCATCAGGGAATTCACCACGAATAATAAGAGGATTTTCAATTTCGATTTTCTCAATCAGCTTATCATTGCTGTCGAAAAATGAGAAAAGCCAATCACCCTGAAGTAAATTTGTTTGTTCATGAAATCCTTTTTTTAATGTACCCGTGGGGAATTTTTTATTTATTAATTTAACCGATGTTTTGTTTGTTACGGAATCATATTCAGCAGAAAAATAAAGATATAAAATTCGGTTAATGGAATTATCTTCATACACTGCATCCTGAAAAGTTAATTTGTTTTCAAAACTACTGCATGAAATCATACAAAAAACTATTAATAATATTATCGATTTCATTCCTCAAACTGACGCATAATTTCCATTAGGGCTTTTTCGGTTTCAGGTTCTCCCATCCAAAGTCCCGA
>CAZEHW010000227.1:4521-5582 GCA_964511865.1 uncultured Hyphomicrobiales bacterium
TATTTGTTATTGTTAATTTTGCCCAGGGACAAACCTGTACGAATTTATAAGCATTTACCGGCGGGCAAATTACATCATACCTGCCATTGACAATGTAAATGGGCATATCTATCAGTTTATAAGAGTTTTTTAGTAACTGTTCTTTATCGAGAAAACATCTTTTAGACATATAATAATTCTCGAAAAGACTGAATGAAAGCGGATTAAATCCCTTCAATATATTATCAACTTCTTCATCGGAGATGTTCAATCCGGATATTTTTAATTCATAAGACGCCCATACCTTAGCATATTTATTGACAATATTAGTGTCCGGATTTTGCATTAATTCAAATAAATACTTTGGTAATGATTTTTTATTGGGATTAGGAATCGAAGAAATAAATTTCTCATAAACCTCAGGAAAAAAAGTTTTGACCCCGCCATTATAATAATAATCAATTTCTTCATCTGTTGACAGGAACAAGCCTCGTAAAACTAAGCCGGCAATATTTTCCGGGTATGTTTCGGCATAAGCAAGTCCCAATGTTGTACCCCAAGAACCTCCGAACAAAATTATTTTATCCAGTTCAAGATGTTTCCTGAGTTTTTCCATATCTTTTATTAAATCCTGAGTTGTATTTTCTTTTATTTCAGCATAAGGTTTCGATTTACCGCATCCCCGTTGGTCAAACAGAACAATCAAAAATTTCTCAGGATTAAAGAAACGTCTGTAATAAGGAGATATGCGACCACCGGGTCCTCCATGCAGAACAAACACCGGCTTACCTTCAGGATTTCCGCATAGTTCATAATATATTTCATGAATATCGGACACTTTGAGGTAATCAGTTTTGTATGGCTCTATTTCGGGAAATAGTTGCGATTGATTTTCTTTGTTTTCTGCAAAGCTTACAGAAAAACTGAAAACGAAAATAATTATATATGATATTTTATTCATGTGATTTCCTTAAATTTTTTGTAAAATTAAGAATTTAATAATATATTTTTTTACATTTATTCCAACTCAAATTCTTCGACTTTCAATATATTCAAATCGCAGTCAATAATATACTTTTTTA
>CAZEHW010000228.1:0-5576 GCA_964511865.1 uncultured Hyphomicrobiales bacterium
TATTTATGCAGATGATTCATATTTCGACAGTGTAACTAACAGAAAAGAATATAGTAATGATGCTGATATAGTTGAGCCGCTCCCTCCTATTACTGCATTAACCCTGGAAAGAAACACTGCAACAGTTATTGCTACAGCAAGTGCTTCGGGCGTAAATGTCACTGTAATTCCAAGGTCAGAGTCCTTTGTTATTGAGAACAATGCAACTTTAGCTTCACTGGAGAATGGTCATGAAATAGGGAAAAAACAATTCGCAATTGACGGATCGGCAGACAGCAGACGGAAAATAATGGAGAATGGAAAATGGAGAATGGATAAGGAAGAATTGTTAAGGGTTGGGGATGCTCCACCTTCACCAAGGAGAAGAAAAAAGGGGGCAATGCGTATTACAACTGCAAAAATGACCGGATGCCGTCAAAAATTTATAGTGAACGGAAAACTTCGTGTTGGACAGACTTATGCATATATGTATTATATTGATTGTCCGGCTATGGCTGTGGCAGGAGCTTTCAAAAATGCCCTGAATAATTATGGAATTGAAGTAACAGGAAATATTAATTTAAAACATATCAGGAATTTAAAGACAAAACCGTTACTTGTATCTGAATTCGGAAGGCCTATAATGGAAATAGTTGAGACATGCAATAAGGAAAGTGATAATTTCCTTGCAGAGAATTTGTTTAAGATTGTTGGGGCTTATGCCGGCTCTTATGATAAAACGAGCGATAAATCGAGAGCAGTAAAAAAGTTGATTTATGACAGTTTAGGCATTGATTTCAAGAAGTGCCGGATTAATGACGGTTCGGGATTATCAAGAAGAAACCTTGTTACCACAAGAGCTTTGATAGCTACATTGATAAAATCACAATACCTGCCATTTGCCGAAAACTTTTATAATTCACTTGCTGTAGCTGGTATTGACGGTACTTTATACAAAAGAATGGTTGGTACTCCTGCAGAAAATAATGTTTCTGCAAAAACCGGAACATTGAGAAATGTCAGTTCCCTTGCAGGATATGTGAATACCAAGGACGGTGAACTGCTGGCATTTGCTATGATTTTCAACGGTCCTTATGTTTACAATTACAAAGCAACAGAAAATAAAATTGCAATTTTGCTTGCGGGTTTTGGTAATGAGGAGTAGCTGAAGATATATTTTTTGAAACAATATTTGAGGTTTAAGCCGACAATAACTTCTATTAAAATCTCAATCATTTAAAATCCATATTCCCTAAAAAATTACTAAATTTGTAGTTCTTTAATTTGTTGAATTATAATAATATTTAATACTTAAGCATGAAAAAAGAATTTGAAAAAGCATATAATCCGAATAGCGTTGAAGATAAATGGTACGAGATTTGGCAAAGGAATAATATCTATGCGGCTCCTGCGGAAACTGACAAAGAGCCATACAGCATATTAATGCCTCCTCCGAATGTTACGGGAATTTTACATTTCGGTCATGTGCTTAATCATACATTACAGGATTTATATATTCGCTGGAAAAGAATGCTCGGCTATGAAGCATGCTGGTTCCCGGGATATGACCATGCCGGAATTGCAACTCATGCTAAAGTTGAAGCCATGTTGCGTGAACAGGGATTGAGCCGTTATGATATAGGCAGGGAAAAATTTTTGGAGCATGCATGGGAATGGAAGAAAAAATATGGCGGAATAATCATCCAGCAATTAAAGAAACTTGGTATTTCATGCGATTGGAACCGGTTGCTTTTCACTATGGATGATTCGGCATCGAATGCTGTTCGCGAAGTGTTTATCCGGCTTTTTGATGATGGCTTAATATACAGGGGCAAAAGAATTATCAACTGGTCGCCGTTGAGCCAAACTGCTTTATCAGATGAAGAAGTTGAGTTTCGTGAAGTGAAAGAAAAACTATATACATTCCGTTACAGGTTTGTTGATGATACTTCGAAATACCTTAGCGTTGCTACAGTCAGACCTGAAACAATATACGGGGATGTCGCAGTTGCTGTGAATCCAAATGATGAAAGATACCAAAAATTTATTGGGAAGAAAGTTATTGTTCCTTATGTTGGACGCGAAGTTGAAATCATTGCCGATGATTACGCAGACCCTACATTCGGGACAGGATGCGTAAAAATCACTCCTGCACACGACCCAAATGATTTTGAAGTAGGGCTAAGACATAATCTGCCTCAAATCAATACTATAAATCCAAATGGCAGTTTGAATGAATTTGCCGGAGAGTTCAAAGGTATGGACAGGTTTAAAGCAAGAAAAGCCATTTTGAAAAAACTCGAAGAGAACGATTTAATAGAAAAAATTGAGGATTATACCCATAATGTCGGATACTCTTATCGTGGAGGTGAACCTGTTGAACCGTATCTTTCAGACCAGTGGTTTGTTAAGATGAAACCTCTCGCTGATATAGCATTAAAACCTGTTCAGGACGGTAGGATAAAATTTCACCCGGAACATTGGGTAAAAACTTATGAGCATTGGATGAATAATATCCATGACTGGTGCATTTCACGCCAGCTTTGGTGGGGGCATCGTATACCTGTCTACTATGCCGAAGACGGCAGATACACAGCGGCTTCATCAGAAGCGGAAGCAAAAAAGAAGTTAGGATTAGCAGATAATGTTACTTTAAGACAAGATGAAGATGTACTCGATACATGGTTTTCATCATGGCTTTGGCCCCTCACAACAATGAACTGGCTGGCTGATGGAAAGACAGAGGATACACCTGAATTGAATACATATTTACCGACTGACCTGCTCGTTACTGCACCGGATATTATCTTCTTCTGGGTAGCAAGAATGATTATGGCAACTATGTATTTCAAAAACGAAATTCCTTACAAGAATGTTTACTTTACAAGTATGATTCGTGATGGTAAGGGGAAAAAATTATCAAAATCTTTGGGAAATTCTCCTGACCCATTGAACATTATCGAGAAGTACGGCACAGATGCAAACAGGTTTACAATTATTTACCTCTCCCCTCTCGGACAGGATGTAAAAATGGATGTTGACGTTAAGCAGCAGGACATTCCTTCTATGGAAATCGGCAGGAACTTTGCAAATAAAATATGGAATGCTGGACGGTTTTTATTGATGAAACTCGAAATGGAAGGATTAAGCGGTAGTTGTCCGGCAAATGAGAATAAAACACTAAAGGAAGACGAATACAGTTTTTCAGATAAATGGATTTTATCCCGGTTCAACACGACAATTAAAAATATTCATAATGCTTTGGACAATTTTAAAGTAAATGATTATTCAAAATTACTCTATGATTTCATCTGGAGGGATTTTTGCGATTGGTATGTTGAGATTATCAAAGTACAGCTTAACAGGAGCGAAAGCCCGGCATATAAACAAGCACTAATGAAACATGTAATTGAACTTTATGAACAGATTTTAAAGCTCTTGCATCCGATAATGCCGTTCATCACTGAAGAAATCTGGCATCTGCTCGATGACAGAAGCGAACAGGAAAGCATCAGTTTGCAAAGAGTTCCAGAAAGGAACGATAATTTAATTGACACTGCTCTCGAAGAAAAATTCTATGTTTTGCAATTGCTCGTTGAGGAAATAAGAAGGTTGAGGGCATTTATGAATATTGCACCACAACAAAAAATCCCGGTCATTATATCGAGCAAGAACGCAGATGAACAAGCATTTATAAGCGAAGAAGCAGATATAATTGCCGCAATGGCAAACTGCTCGAGCGTTAAACCTGAATTGAACATAGCAAAGCCAAACAACTGTCTTGCATCTGTTGTCCGCGAAACAGAAATATTCCTATTACTTGAAGGAACGATTGACATCGCAAAGGAAAAAGAACGGCTCAAAAAAGAACAGGAACGTCTTCAAAATAATATTAACGCTACTGAAAAGAAACTTAGCAACGAGAAATTCGTTAACAATGCCTCTCCTGAAATCGTAGAACGTGAACGCGAAAAACTGGAGAGTATGAAGGAATCGTTGAAGAAGGTTGTGGAGAATATTGGGAGTTTGTGACAGAATAATAACAATATTTTTTTACCATAATTCCATATTATAGCATTTTTCTCCATTAATGTGTAATATTGTACACAGTTTTTCTTAAAATTTACTGAAATGTAAATAAAATCATATTTTATTTTAAAATTATGGTAAATCTTCTGAAACAAATTTTCATTTCATGTTATATTATCTTATATAAAGTAATCATTATTTTGAAAATATTAATTAGAAGGTATGATTTTTATTATTTACTTTTTTTTAGTAAAGCGATTTTATGTTTAGAACCTTAATGCTCATAATGTTTTTTTTCAACAACAGCAATTTACTTTGTGAAGGAATTGAGAAATTATCATTATCTCCAAGGTTAACCGATACTATAACAACAGAAACAAGAAATTACTTTGGACTTTTTCCGGGAGTCAAAAAATTTTCAAGTGCTGTTTTGTATCAAGATAATAATTCAAAATACTTCAAAATTAAAACAAAATCATCAGAATTTGATTTACCTGTTTCTGATTCTTCAGTACAAGTTTTAACGACAATAATAGATAATTTCGAAGATATATTATCAAAAAAGAAACTCATATATGTTAACCCAAAATTATTAACAAATCTACTTTCCATTTATACAAGAAATAATCCGAGGTTAAAATCTATCAAACTAACTTTAAGAGATGGGACTGATTATTCTGGATTTATTGTTTTAACAGATAGTAATTTTGTTGTTATGATGAAAGACAGTGTCAGTAAACAAACTTATAGCGAATTGACTGCTATTCATTATAGCAATATTCATTCAATTTCTGAAATTGAGTATCCTATAATTGACGGATGCTGGGAAGTATTTTTAGACAATAAAGAATCTTTGATAGAAAATTCATATTATATTAATCCAAATGGACAAAAAGTTGCTCCACCCGAAGTTTATGAATTCCTGAAAAAACAAATTCCTGAAAATTTCACAGAACAAGAAAGTATTTATGATTTCGATGATTTGTACGAAAAGAAATTAATGTTATCAATCGATTTATCTCAACAGATTTTTAATCTGAAAGGGATACCTATAACAAAAATTGGGGATCCTTCTGGCAATCTATTCTATAATAAAAGTGATGAATTTAATCCATTCTCTTTTTTAGATTATTTTTCAATTGGTCTAAGTTTTGATTATCCTATAATAAAAAATTTACGAATTAATATTGGCGGCAATTATGAAAACATTGGATTTAATATCTCTAAAGGAATTTATAATAATTCATTATATGGTTATACCTTGAATTTTAATTTATTTTATAATTTTTTCGGCTCAAGGAAATATAATTATCAAAAGGAACAATTTTTTATGGATTTTTTTGGGGGATTACAAATACATAAGTTTTCATATTCAAACGAAAATAATTTTTCTTATGCTAAGTATTTTTTCGATACAAGTATATTGGAATACGATATATCAAGAAATTTAAAATTTAGTTATAGACTTGGTTTAGATGTCAGATACAAAATAAATAATATGTACTTTTGGGAAATTAGTGGATTTATTAATTATCATGATGATTATGGATTAATTATTCAACAAAACG